>JBAVPH010000137.1:0-2084 GCA_049692855.1 Candidatus Babeliales bacterium
CAATTATACCAGCTTCAAGCATATCAACATATTCACCATTCTTTGCATCAAAACCAATACTACCTGATTCTTCTTTTACTTTATTAACAACTACTGATGCTTCAAATCCTGCATTCGATACAATAACACGAAGTGGTTCTTCTAAAGCACGGCGAACAATAACAGCGCCAAGCTTTTCATCACCATCCAATGTAAGCGCATCAATTACTTGTTGAGCACGAATTAATGCAACACCACCGCCAATAATAATACCTTCTTCTACTGCCGCACGTGTTGCATGAAGAGCATCTTCTATGCGGTCTTTTTTTTCTTTCATTTCAACTTCAGTTGCAGCACCAACTTTAATAACAGCAACACCACCAGCTAATTTTGCTAACCGTTCTTGCATTTTTTCTTTGTCATAATCTGAGGTAGTGTTTTCAATTTGCGTTCTAATTTGCTGTACGCGTGCACTGATAGTATCTTGGCTTCCTTGTCCTTCAATAACAGTACAATCATCTTTCGTAATAATTACCTTCTTTGCACTACCAAGATCATTTGCACGAATATTTTCAAGCTTAAGTCCAATATCTTCTGAAATAAGTTTGCCATCAGTTAAAATTGCAATATCTTCAAGCATTGCTTTACGACGATCACCAAAACCAGGGGCTTTGACAGCGACAACATTTAAAGTTCCACGCATTTTATTAACAACTAACGTTGCTAATGCTTCACCATCAACGTCTTCTGCTATAATAAGCAAGGAACGCCCAGCTTTTGCAACTTGCTCTAATATTGGCAATAAACTTTTCATGCTGCTAATTTTTTTCTCAAAAATCAAAATAAATGGATTTTCAAGGATGGTTTCCATCTTTTCTGCATTGGTAACAAAATAGGGGGAGAGATAGCCACGATCAAATTGCATGCCTTCTACAACTTCAATCTCATCGTTCATCCCTTTTGCTTCTTCTACCGTAATAACACCATCACGCCCAACACGTTCCATAGCGTCAGCAATCTGTTTTCCAATCACCGTGTCTGAATTTGCAGAAATAGTTGCAACTTGCTCAATTTCTTTTTTGCTGCTCACTATTTTTGCATTTTGTTTAATATATTCTACAACTGCTGTTACAGCTTTGTCTATGCCGCGCTTTAATTCCATCGGATTTGCACCAGCAGTTACATATTTATTACCTTCTCTAAAAATCGCTTGGGCCAGAACCGTTGCTGTTGTTGTTCCATCACCGGCAACATCTGCTGTTTTGCTTGCAACTTCACGTACCATTTGGGCACCCATGTTTTCAAGCCTATCTTCCAACTCAATTTCTTTTGCGACAGTAACACCATCTTTTGTTACTCCTGCTGTACCAAATTTACGCTCATAGGCAACATTACGCCCTCGTGGTCCTAATGTAACTTTTACTGCCCCTGCAAGCGCATCTACCCCTTTACGAACTTTTTCACGTGCATCAGCACCAAAAACTATTTTTTTTGATGACATAATTCAACTCCTCAATTTCATTCATTAATTCGTTTGCTATCCAATCATCTTATTTTTCATTTTAGCGTACAACGCCCAAAACATCTTCTTCACGAATGATAAGATAATCTTCTCCTGCTTCATTGCCAGAATATTTACTAAAATAGATTACGTCTCCTACTTGCACTTCAAGTGGCACAACGGAACCATTTGTATTTTTTTTCCCTGGGCCTACAGCAAGCACGGTGCCTGTTTGTGCTTTTTCCTTCGCTGCATCAGGTATAATAATTCCAGCGCCTGTTTTTTCTTCGGTTTCCATTCGTTTTACCAAAACACGATCACCCAATGGTCGTAATTTTTCAAACATCATGAGGATCCTCCTTGAAATAAATTTAACAAAAATAATTACTAATTTTTCATATTTTTATTCAAATAGCATAAGATTAAGAAGCAACCATTCTCCAATCTTATAAAGATATAGTATAAAGAAAAATCTATAAAATTCAATTTATTTTTTTTGATAGAAAAAGACTCAAATTTTATAAATAATTTTCCATATATTATATACAACTCTTTTTATGATATAAATAAAAAAAATAGAGACAATTAACAAAAATAAGCCGTA
>JBAVPH010000138.1:0-5178 GCA_049692855.1 Candidatus Babeliales bacterium
ATCTATTTAGAAATGAAATTGGAAAAATACTTTATATTGGAAAAGCGAAGTCACTTTTCAATCGGATAAATTCCTATTTTCAAAAATATGAGACTGATTGGAAAGTTGCATTGCTGTTAGATGAATATGTAGACATAGAATACATTGTAACCAAAAATGAAACAGAGGCATTATTATTAGAAGCACAATTAATTCGGGACTATAAACCGAAATATAATGCATTGCTCAAAGAAGGCCAGCCATTTTTATACATCTTATTTACTCAAGAAGACTTGCCAAAAATAAAATTGGTACGAAATAAAAAAGAAAAAGGAAATTATTTTGGTCCATTTTTACAAAAAATGCCAACACGAAAAGCATATCAATTTCTTGTAAAAACATTTCGTCTTAATTTTTGTAATAAAAAAATTACACATGGCTGTCTTCAATATCATTTAGGTAATTGCGCTGGTAGCTGTAAGCCAAATTTTGATCTACAGGATTATATTTTTCGTCTTAATCTTGCGCTAGACACATTGAAGAATAACAATAAAAATTTTGTAAACAAGCTAGAGCAGCAAATTGATTGCTACAATAAAAAATTGGCATTTGAGCAAGCAAAAAATTTACATAATTATTTGGAAAATGTAGATGTTATTTTTAACACAATACAAACACATTTTCGTGAATCAAAATTTGCAACGGACATTTTTGTAGTAACCACTCCTATTCCTTTTGTGCCGATGATAGAAAATGGTTTAGGGGAACAGCTTAAAAATTTTTTAGGAGCATCTGTTCCAATTCAATGTATTGATTGTTTTGATATTTCGCATTTTCAAGGAAAACAGATTGTGGGCTCATGTGTTCGTTTTACCAATGGTAAGCCTGATAAAAATAAGTTTAGACGATTTAAAGTAAGAACGTTAACGGAGCAGAACGATTATGCCGCATTGAGAGAAATTGTTTTTCGTCGATACAAAGATGCGCAAGATTTACCAGATCTTATTCTTATTGACGGAGGGAAAGGGCAACTTAATACAATTCAATCAATTTTACCAAAAACAATCTGTGCGAGTCTTGCTAAAAAAGAAGAACGCCTTTTTAGTAAAAAATTTCCTGATGGAGTGCAGCTTGATATGACAACTGATGTAGGTAAATTGTTAATAACATTGCGTGACTATGCGCATCATTTTGCCATTGATTATCATCGTTTACTGCGTAAGAAAAATTTATATCAAACATAAATTTTTTATATCTAATTTTTTTGTTATAAAAATTTTTTATTATAAAATTTAAAGTTTGCATTGTCTATTTGATTGCGGTATAAATACAAACATATTGGGAATAATAAAATTAAATGGGAATATGGTGAATAATGATTCCTATCTTTGTTGCAAATTGGAAAATGATGATGTCGCGCACAAAAGCATTAACATTTTGCAATGATAATCGAGCTGCATTTGCTGAACTTAGCCAGTCATCTCAGCTTGTTATTTGCCCTTCATTTCCAATGCTTGCATCACTGGTAAAAATTTTTGAAAAAACAAAAATTGCTATCGGAGCGCAGAATTGCTCTCAATACAAAGAAGGTGCCTACACCGGAGATGTTTCAAGTAAAATGCTTGCAGAAATTGGTTGTCGTTATTGCATCGTTGGTCATAGTGAACGACGATACTATTTTGGTGAAACGAACAAAGAAATTGCAGAAAAAATAAAACAACTTTTTGCATGTAATATACAGCCAATAGTTTGTGTTGGTGAAACAAAACAAGAATATGAAAATAAAAAAACATTGCAGGTGCTTGCACAGCAGCTTGACCCTATTTGCCAAATAATGAATCGAGAAAATCCCATTATTATTGCTTATGAACCTGTATGGTCAATTGGGACTGGGATAATACCAGATCAATATTATTTATCGACCATTTTTTCTTGGCTTTTTGATTATATGCAGCAGATACCAAGTCATACTTTATTTTTATATGGGGGAAGCGTAAATGCAAATAATGTTGCTTTAATTAAAAAAATTCCCCATGTCTCTGGTTTTTTAATTGGCAGTGCAAGTACTGATTTTCAAAAATTTGAAAAAATAGTATTATTAGGAAGATAAGAATTAATTAAAGTCAAAAAATTTTTATGGAATTATTATGTTGTATGGGTTATTAGTGACATTATATATATTCGTCAGTATTTTTCTTATGCTTATTGTTATGATACAAAAAGGCAAGGGGAGTATGGGGCTTGGTGGTCTTGGTGGTGGTACACAGTTATTATTTGGTGGAAGTGGGGGACAAGATATTTTTCAAAAAATTACTTGGATACTGGGTGCTATTTTTATTGGGGGATCATTAATGCTTTCCTTAATGAAGTCACGAGAAAGCAGAACCCTTAAATATATAAAAAAAGGAGTTGCAACACAGCAACCTGCACAACAGCAGCCAATAATTCCATTGAATAAAATAGAAAAGTAAAAATTTATTTTAAATGTATAAAAAAAAGAGGTTTTGCGTGGTAATTAGATTTATTAATTTTGTTGGAAGTACCACGCTTAAGTTATGTACTCAGCTTGGTGAATTTTCCTTGTTTTTCATTCATAGTATTCGTATTCTTTTTACAACTCGGCTAAAGATTGTAAAACTTTTTTATCAAATGAATCGTATTGGGGTAGAGTCATTCAACATAATGGTGTTAACCGGTTCTTTTGCTGGTATGGTATTTGCCATGCAAAGTTATATTGGGTTTCAACGTGTTGGAGGAGAGCAATTTATAGGAACTATTGTTGCTCTTGGTATGATTCGTGAATTAGGGCCCGTATTGACTGGGTTAATGGTAACAGGAAGAGCTGGTTCTGCTATTACTGCTGAAATTGGAACAATGCGCATTACTGAGCAAATTGATGCACTGAGAACATTACGAATTAATACATTTCAATATTTAGTAATTCCTCGTATCTTAGCTGGTATTATTATTTTACCATTTTTAAGTCTTTTTGCGATGATTTGTGGAATTATTGGTGGTTATTTTATTAACACATATGTTCTTGAGCTAAGTCCAGAAGATTATATCAATGGAATTAAAAATTTTGTTGATATAAAAGACATTACAGGGGGATTAACAAAAGCGAGTGTATTTGGCTTAATTTTGACATGGGTGGCTACGTATAAAGGGTTCTTTACTCATGGTGGTGCGCGTGGTGTTGGTGTTGCAACGACAGAAAGCGTTGTTGCGAGCTCAATGTTAATTCTTATTGCCAATTACTTCTTAACCAAAATGCTTGAGCACTTATAGATTCTGACGAAAAGGAATGGTTTGGCTGATAAAATCAAAATAATCGATTTAAAAAAAGATTTTGATGGAAAATGGGTTACCAAAGGAGTTAACCTTTCTATTCCTGCTGAAGAAATGACGATTATTATTGGAAGATCTGGCGAAGGAAAATCTGTTCTTTTAAAACAAATTGTTGGTTTGATTAAACCAACATCTGGACAAATAATTGTTGATGGTCTTGATGTGACAAAATTGCCTGATCGTGAGCTTAATCAATATTTTAAAAAAATTGGTTATGTTTTTCAATTTGCCGCATTATTAGATTCACTCAATGTTTTTGAAAATATTGGTATAACTCTATTGGAAGCAGGAGAATCTAAAGAAAAAGTGTTACCGATTGTAAAAGAAAAACTTGCAATGGTGCAGCTTGAAGAAGATACTCTTTATAAATATCCCTCAGAGCTTTCTGGTGGAATGCGCAAGCGAGTTGGACTTGCTCGTACACTTGTTACTAATCCAGAAATAATTCTCTATGATGAACCAACGACTGGATTAGATCCAATTACTGCGCGAATTATTCATGAACTTATGTATGATATGCAAAAGCGATTAAAAGTTACTTCTGTTGTTATTTCTCATGCAGTGGAATCATTTAAATATGCGAATAAAATTGCATTGTTATATGAGGGAGTTATTAAATTTTATGGAGATGCAAAAACAATATGGGAATCAAAAAATCCATACATATATCAGTTTATTCGTGGTCTTACTGAGGGACCAATAAAAACTGATTTAGTTTATTCAAGAGATAAATTTTAATTTTTTACTAATAATTAATCACAAAATGTATATTGTAAGGGACGAAGTTTTTTTAAATTTGTTTCATCATTAGCTTTATGTGCTCTTTGTGCAGCTTCATTGACAAGTTTTTTTGTTCGCTTATAATAGGTTTTTCGCCAAGTTGGGTCGGAAAGAAGACCAAGTTCATCAGCTCTTTTGTCAATTTCTTCCAAAGCCTGTACAGCTCCATTAATTTTTTCCCTTTCTGATGCGCGGAGTAGCTTGTTATATAGTCTATTTTCAGTTGTTTCTATTCTGTTATCAAATTCTGGCATGAATTGCATTTTCGCAAATATAGGCTCGCTTTCGATGATTTCTCTATGTTTTTTAGTTATTTTAGAATGCTGTCCGCCAAGTGAATCAGCAATACGAAAAATAATTTTTCCATTTTTTCGTTGTGCTATGATTGTAATCCAATGACCACGAGCATTCTGTTGTTGTTCCATGTTGCCAATGAAAAAAATATGTTTAAAATTTTCCTGACTGTTTAATTTTCTTATTGCTTCTATAAAATGAGGTTGTCCAGCAATTTGTACGGGATTAAAATTATGAATATTGGGAATAGTTGTAAAGTCTTCAGGATCAATTTCAGCTTGTTGCTCAGCTATTGCTGAAACTTTATGATCATCGAGCCAGTCAGATACGTTAAAATTATTTTTTGTCCATGTACGCCAGATTTCAAGTTGCGGAAAACCAATTTTCATAATTTGTTCTTCTATTTGTTTATTGTTCATACCACTTGCAAGCAAAAAATCGATTAATTTACCATTTTTTATTGCATGAAATCCGCAATCAGCACCATTTTGTGATGGTACCTTGATGTAATTATCACTAGTTTCTATATTATTGTTGTTGCTAATAATTAATTGCGTAAGGTATTGAAAAAAACTAGATAAAAAAAGAGCTTGTTTTACATAATTAACAAAACTAAAATTTTCTTCTGGATTGAAAGAATTGTCAAATGAATAAATGCTATTTAAAAAAAATATATTCATTATTAGCGGGAATAATTTTTTAGTTTTTTTATTAAAATGACCAGAAAACCCCAGGGCTTTATAAGCCTGGGGATGAATGGGCATCATCTGAGTGAAC
>JBAVPH010000139.1:0-5483 GCA_049692855.1 Candidatus Babeliales bacterium
GGCTCATGAAGATCAGCGAATGAGTCCAGCATTTGCTCGAGATATAGATTTTGCAGCTGAAAAATTTGGTAAGGCAATAGGAAAGTCATTTGCGAACGGAATGGAAGGGGCTCTTACCAGGTCAGGAGGTAAAATAGCGTATGAAATACCAAATAATTTTATGCGTGGCACAGCAGACATGTTTGAACAAAATGGGCATGGATCACGGGCAACACGGAATTTTTGGCGACATATGGGAAAAAATTTTGAAAATGGTGGAGAAGCAGACGCTGCCTTAACAACAGCTGCTGATAGTTTCAGAAGATTTACTGGTGGTGCAGGGGAAGGATTTGTTGATGTATCAAATCGTCTTGGTCAATCAGTAATTCAAAATTATAAGTGGTATTTAAAATGGTCTCTTATTGGTTCGCTTACAACTGCAGTTATCTGGGTTGGTTCTCGGTTTGTATGGAATGTGATTGAGCGTCATTTAAAAAAACCACGCGTCATTATTAATTCATCCAAGAAGGGTCTTTGGCAGAGATTCAAAAATTGGTGGTCTCCGCCAGCGGAACCAACGATGATTTTTCAAGAAGATTTAGAGAATCGATTGAGCAATCTTGTAGAATCGACAAAAAATATTAATAAAACGATTAAAAATAATAAAAAGACTAATGTAAGATATCGTAATGTATTACTTTACGGGGAACCAGGTACTGGAAAAACAATGTTTGCACGCAAATTATCACGGCTTTCTGGCTTAGAATTTGTTGAATTAACTGGTTCATCGTTTTTCCAAGAAAATGCAGGCATTACAGCAATAGATGAATTATTTGCGTGGGCAAAAAAAAGCAAAAAAGGGCTTTGTATTTTTATTGATGAGGCAGATTCACTCTTGTCTAAACGGGAACATATGAAGGCTGATAGTGAAAATTATCGTATTGTTAATCACTTCTTAAATTATTTAGGAGAGCGGAGTGATAGATTCATGGTAGTTATGGCAACTAATTATCCACAATTGGATAAAGCAATGGAACGACGAATTGATGACGCAATAGAGATGCCATTGCCACAATTAGCAGAAAGAGAGCGCGGACTTTGCCTTTATCGTGATGAAATTTTGCTCGAAAAAAAACAAAATAGTAAAGCATTTAGAACGTCAGTAAACAAGTATCTATCAGATAAAGTAGTAAAAAATATTGCTCAACAAGCAAATGGATTTTCTTATGGTGATCTGCACGGCATTATTAACATGATAAAGACAGATGTAGATGCTACTTCAGAGGGGTTAGTGACTAAAGAAATTATCGAACAAACAATTTCTCGTTATGTGAGTAAGAAGCAAATATTTACTATTATTAGGGCAGTTCCTGCGATATAATAATTTAGAAATTTTTTAAAATATTATTATATTGCTTCTTTGGAATTTCTATGCGTCAGATAGTAATTTTTTTACCCTTTTTATTTTCAATGCTATCAATAGATGCTATGAACAGGCAGCATAGACGGCGAGAAGAAAATAATCGACAAGGATGTACTAGTCGCATGACTTCTTTGGCAGGACGCTTGGTTGGAGAGGTTATGAGAAATGCAGTACAAGAAATAGATTTTGGAGCATTATTGACCGAAGATATCTTCAGAAAGCCATTAGATGAATTGAGGGGTCAACTAGAAATTACAACACGCAATGCAACAAAAAAAGCGATGAAAGAGTTTGACAAGCAACTTGATACAACATTAAAAAAAATTAATAAAGATTTTTTTAAAGAAATATTAATTGATAACTTTAGAAAAGTTATCTTATATGTAAGTATTGGCGTAGCCTGTAACATTTGTGTTTGGTATGGCGGTAGGGTGTTAACTTCTTATATTACTGATCTATTAAAAAAGCCAAATATTATTATTCGTTCTTCTCGAAAAACTTTCTTACAAAAATTTAAGGGGCTTATTTTTAGTGAGCCAAAAAAAGAACCAATTACTATGATCCATCCCCCACAACTCAATAAACGTCTTAGCCAACTTATTGAAGAAACAAAACATATTAAAACACATATTAAAAAAGGGAGGAAGGGGGTAATTTATCCCAATATGGTCTTAATTGGGGCACCAGGAACTGGTAAATCAATGTTTGCAGAAAAATTTGCTGAAGAATCTGGGTTGGACTATGACTTTGTAAGTGGTTCTCAGCTTTTGGAATCCGGTGCTGGTATTCGCGCATTGAATGATATATTTCAGCGGGCAGAAAAAAGTAAAAAAAACTCTTTTATTTTTATAGATGAAGGAGATTCATTTTTACTAAAGCGTGAACGCCTCAATCCTGACAGCAAAAATTATCGTACGATAAATCATTTTTTAGCACTTACCGGTAAACCGAGCAATAAATATATGATTATGACAGCAACAAATCATCCTGCATTAGATGAGGCAATGCATCGTCGTTTCTCTTCTGTAGTAGTATTTCCACAAGCCGATGAAACACAACGTTTTAATGTATTAAAGCACTATTTAAAAGTTATTTTACAAAATAATGAAAATGACAATGCATTCGTAACGTCAGTAAAAGAACATATTGCTGATAGCACATTAAAAGAAATTGCCCAAAAAACGGAAGGTTATTCTAATGCTGATATGAAAACCATTATTAATAATATAGGAACTCGTACTTTTACCACTAAAGATGGTTTGTTAAGCTCAGCTTTAGTTAATGAAGTAGTTACTGAATTTATAGAAGGGCGTGAGGCATTACAGCAAAAGCCGTCGAAAAAGTAAATAGTTCTCTTGTTTTGTTAAAAAGGATTAAGAGTAAAAAGCATGGCAATATTTCAAAAAAAATATATTATAATTTTACTTCTTCTATTTCTAATTCCTCAATACAAATATGATCTTGTAAATAAGCAATTGCATCTTGTCTTGTTTCTATTTTTTTCGGCATATTTTTTTGGGCAATCTGAAGGGTGTTAATAAGAGTGATTGAGACGCGTAATTGATTATCTGTTTCTAACATTTTTTTTACCCGTTCTTGCCAGCGGTTACTATTTTTTTCTTCAGTGTTATTATTTTTTATATCATTTTTTTTTATTTTTTCTTTTTGATTATCATCAGCAACTTTAATATAATTTTGCAATGTTTCTTCGCGCCCATATGATTGTGTAAACCATTGCATTTGTTCACTTGGTGGTAATGTATAATTAACAGCAAAATCAGGTTCAATCCCAACTCCTTGTACGAGGCTGTTATCTGATAAATAATAAAGGGCTGTGGTAAGCTTTAGGGCACAATTATTGTTAATTTCCATAACTTCTTGCATAGATCCCTTGCCAAACGTTTTTGTTCCAACAAGAAAAACCATAGGGTTACCTGATTTTTTTGTTGTTGCTTGTTCTGCTTGTATCTTGAGGCAGCCAACCAAAATTTCTGCTGCTGATGCTGTATAGTTGTTAATTAGTATAAAAATTGGTAATGCATTATTGGCAATGGGATCTTTTGTCGTACTAAATTTTTCAAGCTCATTGCCATTCCTATCTTTGGTAACTACAACAAGGCTATTTTTATTAAGGAATAAACTTGCGATGTCAACGGCGGCATTGACTAATCCGCCAGAATTATTCCGTAAATCAAGTATAATTCCTTTGTATTTTTGGCTATTTGCTTTATTTAATAGTGCTGCAATTTGTGATGCAGAACTTTCAGCAAACATGCTTAATGATAAATAATAAATGTTATGATTTTTAATATGAAAACTGAGAGATTGTTGTTCTTTTACAATGTCGCGTGTAATAGTAAATGATAATAAACTTTGGTTGTTATCACGAATTACTTTTATTTTTACTTGTGTATTACGATCACCTTTTAACAAGGATGTTACTTGCTCTGTGGACATTCCTTCCAATGGTTTACCATCAATTTCGACAATTTTATCTAATGGTTTGATACCAGATTTATCCGAAGGACCATCAGGTAATATATCTACAATAGTTAATGCCTTATCTTTTGGTTTTCGCGAATTGTCAATAACAATACCAACACCAAAAAATTCTCCACTAGTTAATTCCAGCATAGCTTTGTATGTTTTGGGGTCTAAAAAACTTGAATGTGGATCAAGATGAGTGACAAATGCATCGATAGCTTTAATTATAGCTTCTTCTGGATTAGTAATATTAAAATGTTTTTGTTCAACAAGTTCCATTACTTTCGCAAAAGTGCGTGATCCATCAAATATACTGTGAGCAAAATTTTGTTCTTCTTCACTTTTTGCTTGAATTACTGAATTTAAAAGAGATAATATGATGCTACATACAATAATTACATTCATGAAAGTCCCCCTTTTTATATTTCTTTATATTCTATTAAAAACAAAAAATTTTAATTAAAGTCAATATAATTGATAATAATGATAAAAAATGAAGCTTTTTAAAGATAAGGAGATTAGTATGATATTAATAAAGCGTCTTTTATTGCAATTTTTGCTCCTCACAGAAATTTGTCTTTTTGTCTATGTCTATTTATATGGGAGCAATGGTTTTTATGCGTTACAAGAGTTATCTCATGAAAATGAGCAACTTGAGCAAAATATAGAAGAACTAACCCAGCAGATAGTGCAATTAGAAGATGAAATTTCCGAATGGGGGATGAATGATTTTTATAAAGAAAAAGTAGCACGAGAACAATTACAAATGTCCCATAAAAATGATGAAATTTATTATATTGCTTGAAAAAAATCATTAAAAAAAAGAAAAAATTTAGTAAACTTATTACCAAAAAATTAGTAAACCCTTTTTTATAGTTCAAGATTAACGAATGAAAAAAAGTTTTTTTTATTTAGTAAGTTTTGCTGTTATTTGTTTATTCCCCTTTATCTACGCAATGGAAATGAAAAAGGAATTTATTATAGGGAATGCTATTTTTTCTTGCCAGGCAACGTCGAGCTTGTTAGAAAAGATAACGTTAAACCAAGATGGTCTTGATCAATCACATCTGATTATCCCATCATCAAAAAATGCAAATAAATCTGTTATTCAAGTTAGCTCTGGTGGAAAATTATATGTAGGTTCTCTTGAACAAACTAAGCAACTTTGCATTAAAGATCGTCATGGAAAAGTAAAAATTGCAAAACAGAGCGAGCGAACTGGTAGTGAATCGCTTGATGAAGCAAGGATCAAAGAAAAAATGGATAGGTTACAGGTAGGAGAAACTATTACGGCATTGTTTATCGATAATAATGAAGTAATAATTACGTTTGATCGGCTAATAAAATTGATATCGGCAGATGATAGCGTATTCCACGTACAACAATCAAAGATAATTGATAGTGAATTAATTTCAGGAATTATGACTCATGATCAGAGAATGGCTGCAGGAGAAATAAAATTAGGATCAAGTGAAAAAGAAATAAAAATGTTGCTTGATTTTGTAACAGCGAATGAAGAAGAAAGAAAAGAGTTGATGAATAATTTATCAACTCTTGATCATATAGAATTAGTAAGCATACTGGATTATCATTCTAT
>JBAVPH010000140.1:0-2549 GCA_049692855.1 Candidatus Babeliales bacterium
GCTTTCTGATAAGATGAAAATGACGATGCTTGCTTGCATGAGTGAACGTGACCAGGTAGAAGCATTTCAAATGCTTTCTGCTGATGCTTTAACTGACCTATTTGATATCTTTTCAGATGAAGAATTGAAAACATATCTTAATTTATTGCATAAACAAGATCGCGAAAAAATTCTTTCACTTTTACAATTTGCTCCCGAGTCTGCTGGTGGTATTATGCATACAGATGTATTATCGCTCAGAGATGACTTTACTGTAGACAAGAGTATCAAACTCATACAACGTCTTCGACCAAAACGTGATGTTCATCAGCAAATTTTTGTTACTGACCGTTTTAATAAGCTAGTGGGGCATATTAATTTAGAAGATTTAGTACTTCAAAAACCAGTTGATCGTATAGAATCGTTCGTGCGAAAAAATGAATTAACTGCCCGTACTGATGAAGATCAAGAGAGCATTGCGGCAAAAATGGTTCATTACGGACTCATGACAGTTCCGGTTGTTGATAAAAATAATTATTTTTTGGGGATAATACCAAGCGAAACACTGGTTGATGTTCTTGTTGAAGAAGCAAGTGAGGATGTCCAGAAAATGGCCGCATTAACGCCAATTAAGCAGCCTTATTTTGAAGTATCATTTTTTCGTTTATTGTATGAGAGGGGTTATATTTTAGTTGGTTTATTATTAGCAGAATCTTTTTCTGGTACAATAATGCGAGTTCATGAAGCAAGTTTAAATGCGTTTTTGCTTTCGTTTGTGCCAATGCTTATTAGTGCTGGTGGAAATACGAGCAGTCAAACATCTGCAGTTGCTATTCAAGGCATGGCGTCAGGAGAAATAAGTTTTTATAACATGACGCGATTTTTGCGTCGTGAATTTTATATGGCCTGTTTTTTAGCTCTTTTACTGAGTATAACAGCTTTTTTGCGTGTTTTTTTCACAAGTGGTGTAATCTGGGAAAGTATTGTAATTAGTTTGTCTCTGGGAATGATTGTGATGGTTTCCGTTACATTAGGTAGTGCTATCCCCTTTATATTAAAACGATTTAATATTGATCCAGCATTTTCAGCAGGGCCATTTTTAGCAACATTAATGGACATTTTGGGGATTTTAATTTATTGTTATTTAATAAAAATACTTTTATTTTGATTTTTTGTTAAAAATTTTTGGTAAATTGTTGTCTGGCTTTGATAAGTTTAAATAACAAATCGAAAAGAATTAGTGACTAAAGTTGTATTTATTGTATTTATGTTTTATTATTAAAATTCTATTTTTCTTGACAAATGGTTGAGGGATTTATACCTTACTAATAGTAAATCATTTTCTTAAGGTTTCTTTGACTTGTAGTTAAAATGGGCCGCTAGCTCAGTTGGTAGAGCAACAGCCTTTTAAGCTGTGGGTCGTTGGTTCGAGTCCAACGCGGCTCACCATTTTTTGTCCCTATCGTCTAGCCTGGTCTAGGACATCGCCCTTTCACGGCGAAAACAGGGGTTCGAATCCCCTTAGGGATGCCAAAATTCGCTCTTGTAAGTTGCTGTTGACGGAGCCAAACATAAAAGGTATTAACCTAAAAAAAGTTATAATAAAATTATTAGCTTAAAACAATATCTGCAGGTCCACAATTTTGAAATTCAAGAGCTTCGCTTCTTCCTTTTTTGCTGTAGTGGCAAGGTATTTATGAAAAAATATTTTTATTTTTTTTAAATAATATTTTTGAGAGTACAATGTATGAAAATTTAATTAAAAATAGCTCAAAGTAATAATAACTTCGAAGGCCTTTTGCTTTTTGCGTTTTTATCAAACGGTTTAAAATAAGGCATATTATGGAATATTATTAATTTTGCGATATATTTCGCTCAATCGAAAATACATTTTCAACTAAATAACTTTAAAATTCTTGTAGCATCAAGAGACTTATGCTTATCTACCTCAAAAAAATATTGTAGCTGCCACTGCTGATTTGTTTGAGATTGTTTATTATCAGGTTGATCCCAGGAAGGATAAATTCGCATAGCTCGTTTTCCACTTTTCCATTTTTTGATACAATGCCGTACTTGAGTAGCGCGGACTTAGGAAAAATAAATTGGCCAAATCGAGTCTTTGTGTTGAGGCTAATTACAAGAAAATCAAAGGGGTCTATAGCTTCATAAGGGATAATTGGCCCAGATTTAGAACGCTTCCAAAAAGTGATAAATTGACCTTTCTTTTTGGGTGTAATTTTTCCAGATCTAAATTTAATTAGGTGATTTTTTAGTGTAAATTGGCAAGCGTTATACCCTTCCCCTTCCCCTTCTGCTTCGAGCACTATATTTTCAATAGGTAAGTCTAAAATATTGTAAATTAATTTTTTAGCAATAATAAGGACCTGCGGTTTATTATCATCAAAAATCATTTTTTGCTTACTAAAATAGAAATTTTTAACTAACTATTCAGACTTAGAGCTTATACGAAAATTCCACTCATATTAAAAAGTCTTAAAGAACAGGCAATTTGAAGAAAAGCAAGGCTGGATTCATAAGTTTTATTCCAACAAATTTTAATACCTCGAAAC
>JBAVPH010000141.1:0-3725 GCA_049692855.1 Candidatus Babeliales bacterium
ATTCTATCCTAAGTTCTGTCCACAATTAATTATTTCTTGGTTATTTTACGCTTTAATGCTACAGGAGGTTTTTTTGGCCCTTTTCTTGTACGCGCATTCGTTTTTGTTCTTTGCCCCCACACCGGCAAGCCTTTTTTATGTCGTAATCCACGATATGCACCAATTTCTTGCAGCCGCTGTATATTCATTCTTATTTCTTTGCGCAACTCACCTTCTACTGAATAATTAGCTGTTACTTCTTTTTGAATTTTAACAACTTCTCCATCAGTTAGATCTTTAACTCGCTTGTCAAAATTGATATTTAATTTGTTTAATATATTTTTAGAAGACGTCAGTCCTATGCCAAAAATATACGTTAATGCATATTCGACTCGCTTATCTTGTGGTAAATTTGTACCTTCAATTCTAATCATAATCTTACCTATTGCTTTATTTGTTAACCCTGCCGTTGCTTATGTCTTGGGTTTTTTGTACAAATAATACGTACAACCCCTTTCCGCTTAATAATACGGCACTCATTACAAATTTTTTTAATTGATGTCCGAACTTTCATGTTATTTTTCCGATCTATTTAATCTTTATATCGTAATACTATCCTACCACGAGTTAAATCATAGGGAGAAAGTTCTAATGCTACTTTGTCTCCCGGTAAAATACGGATATAAAACATTCTCATTTTACCCGATACATGCGCTAACACCTCATGCCCCCCCTCAATTTCTACTCGAAACATTGCATTCGGAAGTGTCTCTTTTACAACACCATCAACACGAATTACATCCTCTTTTTTTTGTTTTTCTTTCTTCTGCTTCATGAAATCCTATTTTCTAATTCATTTCGTGTTAAAATTTTTGGTCCATTTTCTGTTATCACAATTGTGTCCTCTACATGAGCAGCTAAACTCTTATCAACTGTTTTTACCGTCCATCCATCATCAGTTATATAAATTTTATAATCTCCCATCGTGATCATTGGCTCTATTGCAAAAGTCATACCAGCTTGCAACACCATCCCTTGACCAGGATTTCCATAATTGAGAATTTCAGGTTCTTCATGCATTTGTTTTCCAATGCCATGTCCAGCAAAATCTCGAATTACGCCAAAACCATGACTTTCAACTTCATGTTGTATTGCTGCTGAAATATCAGAAAGTCGATTACCTACTTGCGCTTGTGCAATTCCTTTATCAAGTGCTTTTTGTGCTGCTTTAATTAATTTTGTTTTTTTGGGTGATATTTTATCACCAATTAAAAATGACCGAGCCATATCAGCACAATAACCTTTCCAAGAAGCACATACATCAATTTTAACAAGGTCACCATTTTTTATTATCTTATCTGCACTTGGCACACCATGAACCACTTCATCATTAATTGATACACAGCAAACATGCTGATAGCCTTTGTATCCCTTTGTCTTAGAAATAAGACCATTTTTATTCAAATAATCTTCAATTAAAGAGTCAATAGCTAACGTACTCATGCCTTGATGAATTGAATTTGCTAACACTTTATCAAACATACTAGCAAGCAAATATCCTGCGTGCAGCATTTTGTTGATTGATACTTTATTTTTTATACTAATCATACAATTTTGGATGCAATTAATGTTTTAAAATCTTCAAATACTTTATTTAATGGCTTATCAACATTAACTTTTTTTATAGCTCGCCCTTCATGTTGATAAAAATTTAATAATTCATCTTCAAATTTATAATAAGTTTTTAATCGCTCACGTACCGTTTTTTCTTTATCATCATCTCGTCGGCCTAAGCTGCTTGTACAATAATCACAAGTAAACGATTTTTTTGAATGATTTATTGATCCTGGTTTCAAAGAGTAAATAGCTTGACAATCACTATTTTGACACACATATCGACGTCCTAAGCGCTTAATTACCACATCATCTGGTATCAACAATTTTACAATTTTCAATTGTGAGTCCACAAAAGTTTTCCTGATAAAATTACCAAAAGAACGTGCCTGACCTATAGTTCGTGGATACCCATCTAAAATAGTAGTATTTCCATTTGCAGAAAAATTCATAAACCAATCAATTATCATTCTTGTAATAAGCTCATCTGCTATAAGTTTACCAGATTTTATAGTAAAATCTATCTTTTTCCCTATGCTCGTCTCTTTTGCTATATGCCTTCTACATAAATTTCCTGTAGAAAGTTGCTTCCATCCAAACTCCTGAGTGCACAACGTTGAAAGCGATCCTTTTCCTGCGCCAGGAGGCCCAATAAAAATAAAAATTTTCTCTTCTAAATGCAATATGAAACCCCTATCTACTTTTAAGTCTACCTGTTGATAAAAACCCTTCATAACGATTTTCAATGAGATATGATTCAATTTGAGCAGCAGTTTCGAGTGCAACACCTACAACAATAAGCATTGCTGTACCGCTCATGATACCACTAAGATAGAAAGGGAGCGCAATCGCTGCATGAATTATATTTGGTAATAAAGCAAGCATTGCTAAATAAATTGCACCAACAAGTCCAATGCGCATTAAAATATAATTAAAAAATTCAGCAGTTTTTTTCCCTGGCCGAATACCAGGAATAAAGCCACCACCTTTTTTAATATTATCAGCAAGTTCTTCAGGATTAAATATTAATGCTGTATAAAAAAATGAAAAGAAAATAATTAGCACAAAATTTAAAATACCATACAAAAACCCTGCTGGTGACAAAGCTTCAGCTAACCATTTAAATACTGTAAAACGCGCCGCTAATGCTGAAGCTAAAAAAACAGGTAAATTTAATACTGCATTTGAAAAAATTACTGGCATTACTCCTGCGGTATTAATCTTGAAAGGTATGTAGGTACTTTGCCCACCATACATACGCTGCCCAACAATTCGTCTTGAATACTGAACAGGAATTTTTCGTTCTCCTTTTTCAAGAAAAACAATGCAGGCAGCAATAGCAATAGCAATAATAAATAAAAATCCTGCAATAACAGGGTCAAGATATCCTTCTTGGACTGCCGCTATTGTTTTCAGAATATCGTCAGGAAAACGGGAAACAATACCAGAAAAAATAATCATCGAACTTCCATTTCCAAGGCCAAAAAGAGAAATTTGTTCTCCGAGCCACATAACGAAAATAGAGCCAACTGTTAAAGACAACATAAACATAAAGCGAAACCCCCAACCTGGATCAATCGCTAAATCCCATCGTTCAATAAGCACAGCTAATCCAAATGATTGAACAAGACTTACTCCTATTGCCAAATAGCGAGTATATTGATTAATTATTTTACGACCATAATCACCCTCTTTTACCAATTGCTCAAGTTGAGGAATTGATAAAGTAAGCATCTGCATCATAATTGATGATGTAATATAAGGCATAATACCAAGGGCAAACAATGTACATCGGCTTAAATTTCCTCCCGAAAACATATCTAAATAAGAAAACAAACCACTTAAACCAGTTTTTTGTGTCATTAATGTTGCTAATTTATCAATGTCAATGCCAATAACTGGAATATGGTTGCCCAAGCGATGAATAATTAATACTCCCAAAGTAAAAAAAAGTTTTTTACGTAGCTCAGGAATAGAAAAAATATTTGCAAAATTTTTTAATAGTATCACGAGGAACTCTCCTGTATTACTTGCCCTCCATTTTTTTCTATTATTTCTATTGCCGCTTTGCTAAATTGATCAGCAGATACAATTAATTTTTTAGTTAACGGCCCATTACCAAGAATTTTAAG
>JBAVPH010000142.1:0-3334 GCA_049692855.1 Candidatus Babeliales bacterium
AAAGTTCATCTTTCTATTTCACAAAAAAGCTTTAAAAAACGTAAAATGACTATTTAACGTTTTTATTACCCAAGAAATTTTTTGAAAAAACTTGCAATATAACTGTCTTTGTCATTAGTAACAGTAGTTCCAATTTCTTTTGAATAGTTGCTGAGTGCTTTTTTTGCAGTTGGCGAAAGTTTTTTAGGTATATGACACTGGGTAATAATGACCAAATTACCACGAATAGTACTGCGTAATTTTAAAAATCCTTTGCCAGGCATTATTATACGTTCACCAATTTGGCATCCTTTTGGAATTTTAATTGTGTGCTTGCTTCCATCGATACTTTCAATTTCTACCTGACAACCAAGTGTTAATTGCGGGTAGGTAAGCATGACCCAACAAAGAAGATCATCTTTTACTCGTTTAAATTTTTTATTTTCTTCTACTCTTATTTTAATATACAAATGTCCACTTGGACCCCCATAAACGCCAGCGTCACCTTTTTCTGGTATTCGTAATTCAGCATTATCAAACATGCCAGCAGGAATAGTTACCGTAAATTTGTCATATTGCTGAGTACGGGATTGTCCATTGCAATTTTGACAAGGATTTGTAATGACAAATCCTTCCCCAGCACAACTACTACATGTTTGGGCATACATAAAGAATCCTTGCCTAAACTGTATTTGACCTAAGCCTTTACAGGTAGTACATTCGTGAGGTTTTGTTTTTGCTTGTGTTCCAAAGCCTTTACATGATTTACAAATAATAAATCGATAATAGCTAATGTCTTTTTTGATTCCAAGAAATGCTTCTTTTAGACTAATAACTAATTCTTTACCAAGATCAAGTCCAGCCTTAGGTGCAGGGCCGGTTGTTTTTCTTTTTTGTTGTTTGCCTCCAAACATAGAACCAAAGATATCACCAAAATTTTCAAAGATGTCATCCATATTCATATTGGTATAATTATTGGCTCCTCCCCCCGTTCCTTCTGCAGCATGGCCAAATTGGTCATACTGGGATCGTTTTTTTGAATCAGAAAGAATTTCATAAGCCTGGGTTGCTTCTTTAAATTTTTCTTCTGCTTGCTTATTATCAGGATTTCGATCAGGGTGATATTTGAGCGCTAATTTACGGTAAGCCGCTTTGATTTCGTCATTAGTGGCTGCGCGATTAACACCTAAAATTTTATAGTAATCTGTTTGGTTCATAATAATATTTGTCAGGTTTATATAATAAATAATCAATCATTTATAAATATTATAACATAAATTTCTCAAGAGCTAAATACGTTTTTTGCAATAGGGGAACCAAACAAAATTTCATTAATATTCACTGAAAATAGCAATAAAATTTTCATATAGAAAATAAAATTTCAAAAAAGAAGAAATTTTTATTTCTTTTTTCTCAACATTGGAAGACCAGTTCGCTTATTCTCAGTGACTTCATAGCCAGTAGGTAATGTATCAATAGCGCTGTCTTTTCTAATATCACCAGCAAAAAAATAAATCTTTTGTTGGCGTCCACCAGCAAGTTTTACCACTTTTGAATGAAGATAGTATGTTTTTCCGCTTTTTTTCGATTTAACACTGTAGGCCATGTTAATCTCTCCTTTTTATAAGTTATTTTTTAAATTCATTATAAAAATTAATATAATGAATGGGTCAAGATAAAATCTAGAAATTATTTTTTATCTTTTACAACAAAATGTGATTTTTTTATTTGTTAAGTAGAAATGGATTGTGAATGAGAGTGGAGCGCGAGTGATAAACTATGTTGTTGCGCATATCCTTTAAATTGGTCTGGTAAATGTTCCTTTTCAATAATAAATGAGCCATTTTGTACTTTTTTTTCAATTTTTTCTGGGATTGTTAGTACGAGGTAGAATGTGGTGCTTGGTCCAAGTGTTTGTTTTTCATCAAATTTTAAAATAAGTGTTTGTTTTGCTTTATTCCAAACACTATCACAGATAAGATAATCTTGGATGGGAATAAAATTTTTATCCGATTTTTTTTTATATAATGAGCCGACAAGATTTTCAATATTTTCTCCTTGCCATCTCAAATATATATTATTTAAATTAACTGATTCTTTTGAATTTTTTTTGAAAGTTATGCTGCCAACGAGGACCCATTTGCCACCAAATTCTTCTGTTTTTTTTGTATTAGATTCAAGATTTTCCCATTTAGGTTCAAGAATTACACTAAATTCATTCATTGGTGTAGATAATGAAAAAGAAGTTAGTGTTATAAAGCTTAAAACAGGATAGATAGTGTACTTCATCTGGATACTCCATCAAAGAAAATTTCTTTTATTTAACGTATCATATTTTCAAAATTATAGTGAAGCTTTTAACAAATATTATTTATGCCTTCCTATAAAAAGTGTAAACCAATGCGAGAGTCATGTGCTGTATTAATTTCAATAATATAAATAATTTTGTATGGATCATGGGGAAGATATTGGGGAACGGGCGGAAATGAGCTGCTTGCATCCTGAAAAACAAATTGAGTAAATTGATCAAGTGATCGATTTCCTGATGACTCAACAATGTGTAATTCTTTTACGGTACCATTTTGATTAAGTGCAAGATATACCTTAACTTTTGTTTTGAGTGGATTAGTAGCTGGAAATTTATCTCTATTGATCTTAAAAGAGTTTTGTAAGCACCAACTTAATTTTTCTATATACCGTTCGTGTTTTAATTGTTCAGCAGTAGGAATTTTTCCTTCTTGCCCTTCTGTGGTTATTCGATCTTTTCCTTCATCTTTTATATGTTCTAAAAAGCCTTTGGTAAGTTGTGCTAAAGTAAGTGATTTTTTTGATGATGAAATTGGATTGGATTGTTGCATAGGTAAAGTTGTTTCTGGTGGCTTTATTTTGCTTACTATTTTTTCTATTTGCTGACCAATAGCTTCACTTGGTATTTTTTCCCTTACTTTTAATAACTTTTGTGTTGATGTAGTTTCTGACTTTTCCTCTATTTCTTGTGTTAACTCTTGATTATTGGATGTCTTTTGATTTGTAAATTTAGATTCTGTCTGTTCTGTTTGACTTTCTACTTTGTTTTCTTCCGCTTCATCTTGAAAAATGACGGGGGCACCAAATTGATTTGCCCGAGCTTTACGTGCTGCCCAGGAAGGGTTGTTCTTTTTTTCTTGTTCAAGCAGGGTATTTACATTATTTTTATCGGAATCAAATTTATTATTTTCTTTGTATAAAAAAGAAATAAAAATAGTAAAATGAAAAAGAAGAGAAATGAGCAATGCAAGAAGAATAGCACGATTTATACGATGTGATTGATATGCCCTCATTCTACACCCTTCCTTATGGTTGATAATAATAAGAG
>JBAVPH010000143.1:0-5125 GCA_049692855.1 Candidatus Babeliales bacterium
TATAGCATAATCAATACAATAATTAAGTGCCTGAACAAAATCAAGAAGGCGAGTATGAATGCCTGTTTTGGATCAATTTTTCCGTAATTTTCTACGCCAAAATGAATATCTGCTGTATGAATAAATCGTATCATGATTCTTCATTCAATTCTTCTTGTGTAAGGATTCTTGCAGCAATAAACGAAAAATTATTAGCAGGTTGTTTTGTCTTTTTTTTATTTTTTTTTGATGGTACAACCGTAGTTTCTTTTATATAATCTGGTTTGTTTATTTGTCGCATTCGTGCAATAGCAAGTGCATTAGCTGGAACATTTTCTGTAATAACTGAGCCAGCTGCCGTATAAGAATTTTTATTGAGTTTAACTGGTGCAACTAAACTGTTATTGCTGCCAACAAAAACATTATCTTCGATTATGGTTTTTTCTTTTTTCTTGCCATCGTAATTGCAAGTAATAGTACCAGCACCTATATTAACATGGGAACCAATAGTAGCATTTCCTAAATAAGTAAGATGTTTTGCTTTCGATTGATGGCCAATAATACTATTTTTAGTTTCAACAAAGCTACCGACTATTCCTTCAGATTTAATATGTGTATTTTTCCGAATATGGGCAAATGGACCAACTTGGACTTTTGCATCGACACGAGCATCTTTTATAATACTATGGGCGTGAATGGTGACATCATTTTCAAGAATAGCATTATCAAGGATAGAAAAGGGTTGTATGATACAATTTTTTCCAATTTTTGTTTTATTAAGTAATTGAACACCATTGTTAATATAACTACCAGCTCCAATAGAAGCGCCTACATCTATATGAGTATTTTGTGCAAAGGAAAACCGAACTCCTTTTTTCATCCAATGCTTTATAAGTTCTGCACGTTTGATTTGCTCTGCTGCCCATAATTCTTCAAAATTGTTAACACCACGTATTTGATCAAATGGTGCAGTGGTGGTTGTGATAATGAAATTTTTCTTATTTGCTATTTCAATAAGATCAGTAATATAAAATTCGTTGCTTATTGTATTTTGTTGAAGCATGTCGATATAGTGAGTTAAGAAACTTTTTTTCATAATATAAATGCCAGCATTAATACAGCATTGCTCATCTATATCACCATCAAAATCAAGTGCTTCAACAATTTTTATTGTTTGAGCATTTTTTATTACACGCCCGTATGATTTATTAGTTGAATGTGCAGTAATAAAACTTATCGTAGCATTGCTTTTAAGATGATTTTTGTACAACTTTTCAAGAATATCTTTTGTAACGAGTGGTATATCACCATTCATAATAAGAATATGTTCAGCATGCCAATTATTTTGACTACATAGTAATGCATGTCCGGTACCAAGTTGTTTTTTTTGGATACTAAAAGTAATGCGGTTTTGATGATAGTTGGTGATAATTTTGTTCATTATTCCTTTTTGATGGCCAATAACCATTGTAGTAGGAATGCGAAGATTTTCTAGCAATTGTGTTACATAGAGAATCATTTCTTGACCGCAAATTTTTTCAAATAATTTATTGCGATTACTATTAAAACGTGTTGCTTTACCTGCAGCAAGAATAATTGCTTGAAGATTTTGCATATAATTCTCCTTTTCATCCATCAAAAAATATTAGAAATCAGAATTAATTTGTGTTGCTCATTTTATCATCTTTGAAGATTTTGCCTAATAATTTGTACGGGTTATTATAATCTTTGCATTATTTTGTTCCCTGGTGGTATTTAATTTTTCAAAATAGTTTTTTAAAATATTTATAATTGTGATGAGTATTTGGTTATTGATAAAGTAGACGAGGCTATTAGTTGAAATAGGGGGCCAATTTTCCTATTACTAGAGCTTTTAAAAAAAGCAAAATAGGGTATTATAGTATACATTAATTTGTACTATTCATTAAGGTAAAACAAGAAATAATGGAGAGGTGGCAGAGCGGTTGAATGCGATCGCCTCGAAAGCGATTATCTCATGAAAATGGGATCGAGGGTTCAAATCCCTCTCTCTCCTCCAGAAAAATCAAGGTATACAATGCCAAAAATTAACATTTTTTATTGGAATATGCTTATTATGGCATTTATTTCATCATCGTTTTCTATCGCTATGGTATATGATAATCGTTTTTTCCCTCTTTTTGCGCGCCCACGCATTAAAGTTGATGGGTTGCCCTCATCTTTTGCTGTTGATTATTTAGTTTCTACAGCAAGCAGGGCCTTTGATAATGATGAAGGTGAAACTGGTATTCCGGAATTGTTTGGTAATTTTGATTTGGCAACATTAGGACGTGCATTTACCGCGAGTGGCAGAACTAACCCAATTCGATCTGATTTGCAAGCGTCAAATAGCAAATTGCCATTTGATATGGAGGGAAAAATTCAATCACAAGGTGTTGCATTTTCTTACTATCAACAATTAGTACCATGGCTATCACTTGGGTTTTCATGGTTTTTTATGCGGGTAAATTCGCGACAGTTATTTATTTTACAAAAGCAAGGGGGCCCTCCATTAGGACCAGGCGATGTGTTAGAAGTTAATGATACAAGGCGGGCTATGTTTTCCGCATTAAATTTGCGTGCACCAAGCTCTGCTCAATTAGGATTTGGTGATATTGATAGCTTTTTGCGATTTGGTTGGTTTAGAGAATATACGCTAAAATTCAGGCGAATTGATGCAGGACTGAGCCTTGGGTTATTAATACCGACTGGTCTCATACACGAATTAAATAGTCCTGCCTCTGTACCATTTGGAGGCAATGGCCATTGGGGATTTTATGTGAGTGCAGACGCATTGTTCGAATTGCGGGAAGATTTAAAAACAGGTGTTTTATTGCGCGCAAGTAAGCGGTTGCCAAATACAAAAATAAGACGTATGCCAGCAGATGGTGAACCGCAAATTTTTGGTACTATCGTTGGTCCTGCACGCGTTAATCCTGGATTTACCTTTATCTTTTCTCCTTATTTTATACTTGAAAATTTACGTAAAGGGCTTGGCATTGGTTTATATTATACCTTAACATCTCATGGCGAAGATAAATGGGCTGACAAGCGTTCAAGTCAGACAGTGCCAGTCAAATTGAATCAAGTTGATGATCTTTCTTCGTGGGGATCAGATTATGTAACGATTAATGTTTTTTATGATTTTGGTAAAGAAAAAGTGCAACGATCTGTTGATCCAATTATCTCATTTCGTTGGGATATCCCAGCAAATTTATTTATAGCGAAGAGGGTTGTACGAACGCATGAGATAGCGCTTGGTGTCGAATTTGTATTTTAATATTGATCAAATATAAGGGAGCATAGTATTAATAAAAAATTTTATTTAGCAAGGAATTATGTATGAAATTTCTTCCCTCTCGACGAATATTTAATTTTTTTTCAAATGATGTTGCTATTGATTTGGGTACTGCCAATACTGTTATCTATGCGCGTCATAAAGGAATTGTTTTAAATGAACCATCGGTAGTTGCTGTGAAAGCACATACTAATCAAGTGCTTGCTGCTGGAAAAAGGGCCAAAGACATGCTCGGGAAAACACCTGAAAATATTATTGCTTGTCGGCCATTGCGTGATGGCGTAATTGCTAATTTTGAATTAACAGAAAGTATGCTTCGTTATTTTATTCGTGCTGTGCACAATGATCGCAGTATGTTAATACGACCGCGACCACGTATGATTATTGGGGTGCCTTCTGGTATTACACAAGTGGAAAAACGTGCGGTAGAAGAGTCGGCAAGAGAAGCGGGTGCACGTTTTGTTAGAACAATTATGGAACCAATGGCGGCGGCAATTGGTGCGGGGCTCCCTGTTCAAGAGCCATCAGGTAATATGATTGTTGATATTGGTGGTGGGACAACAGAAGTCGCCGTTATCTCACTTAAATCAGTTGTATTTTGTCGTTCAATTCGCATTGGTGGCGATGAAATGGATCGTGCAATTGTTGGCTATGTGAAGAGAAAATATAGTTTGTTAATTGGTGAACGTACAGCAGAGCGTGTAAAAATTGAAATTGGTTCGGCATTGTTGGGGAGTAAAAAAGATAGTAGCATGGCAGTTAAAGGGCGGGATATGGTAACGGGAGTACCAAAAACCATTACATTAACAGCGGCTGAGGTAAATGAATCATTGCTTGAAACTATTGCAAGTATTATTGATGTTGTGCGACTTGCATTGGAGAATACCCCACCTGAGCTTTCTTCTGATTTAGTTGATTGTGGTATTGTCATGGCCGGTGGAGGTTCACTGTTAGAGGGATTGGATAAATTAGTTTCAAAAGAAACAGGATTACCCGTTCGGGTTGCAGATGATCCACTTTTTTCTGTTGTGAATGGTGCAGGAAAAGTTCTTGAAGAGCTTGATTTTTTTAAAGAAGCATTAGAATGGTAACAACGAGTGGCACGAACAAAAAAAATCCCTTTTAAAAAAAAATTTGGACAACATTTTTTGCGTGATCATCGTATTGTACAGTATATTGTTGATACAGTTGATCTAGATTCTACATCTTCTGTTTTTGAAATTGGTTGTGGTGATGGTTTTTTGACACGCGCTATTCTAGAAAAACCGCTTGCACGTCTTTGGGTATTTGAAATAGATCCAACATGGGCGCAGTTTGTAAAAAATAATATACAGGACCAACGACTAGAGGTTTTTGAAGAAAACTTTCTTGATGTTGATTTTACAATGTTTAAAAACAATGTTCCTTGGACATTATTAGCTAATCTTCCGTATCAGATTACTTTTCCTATTTTGCATCGTTTGCAAGAACATAGACAACTGTTAAAAGAAGGAGTTATCATGGTTCAGGAGGAAGTTGCACAAAAAATTATTAAAACGCATGGACGCGGCTATGGTTTTGTTTCCTTATTTTTTCAATGGTTTTTTTCCTGGCAGTTGCTCGAAAAAATTCCACCTTCTGCTTTTACGCCACCTCCAAAAGTTTTTTCCCGCCTTCTTTATTTCAAGCCTTATCGAGAGTTAAAACCAATCCCTGATGAAAAACAATTTTGGCGATTTGTGAAAGTTGCATTCAAACAGCCTCGGCGTACGTTGCGGAACAATTTACAGCAATCTCATTATGATTTAACAAAAATTCCTGAAGCTACATTATTATTGCGTGCTCAACAGT
>JBAVPH010000144.1:0-2473 GCA_049692855.1 Candidatus Babeliales bacterium
CTTGTAACCCATTTAATAAATAAGGAGCATAAAAACGTATATCAAATGTATCTCCAACAAATTCATATAAAGCGACTTCTTCTTGTAGTTGCCCAACTTCTTTATTATTCATTGAAACTTTTAGCAAATCTGAAGAAAAATCAAAAGTAGTTGCAATAAATTGCCCTGAAAGCAAGCAAGACGAACGGCGTAATGTTTTTATAAGATGAGAGCGATCAACTTTTGCTGGCATAAATCCGCTTTTGTCTAAAATAGCGGTATATTCAGGAAATGAATCAACAAGTAATTTTGTAAAAAAATTGAATGATTCACCTGAAAAAACAAGCTGATTTTCACACATACCTAAAAAAATAGTTTCATCTGAAGAGCTTTCAAGGATTTTTTTTACTTCTAATATTGCCCTTCTTGGTAATAACCATTTTTTTTCTTCGTCTAAGGTGTAAGTAGTTGATTGAACTTGTGCAAGACAATGACCATCGGTAGCAGTCATTTTTAGTTCTTTATTAGAAATTTCTAAAAATAACCCATTTAATGCTTGGTTTGCATTATTTTGAGGAATTAAAAATGAAACCTTGCTCAACATTTCAAGAAGAAATTTTGCATCAAGATGCATAAGATTTTCTATTCGTTCTGGAAATGGCGGAAAATTTTGTGGATCTTTAATATGCAACGATAAATGTACTTTGCCAGAATTAAGAAGAAGTTGTGTCTCAGTAAGACTAAGAGTAATATTTCCTTCTAGTTCTTTAACAAGGTCAAATAAGCGTCGACCAGAAACTAAAAATGATTGCTGTTCTGTTATGGTGCTCTCTTTTAATAAATAACTCGCTTGTAAGCTAATTTCTAAATCAGTACTTTTTAAGACTAATTCTTTATGACTGACTTGAAATAAAATAGAAGTCGTTGCATCTAACGTTGTTCTCTTCGTGCAAATTGGTTGCATTGAAGAAAGAAGAGAAAGAAATGGTTTTTGTTCAACAATAAATGTATTTTTCATTATCAAAGTTTCCTGCGCATATAAACATCATTATATTCAGTATAATCATTCATAAAAAAATAAAAAGAGATGATATCTTAAGAGCGGGGATGCTTTTTATCATATGTTGCTCTCAAATGACTTATTTCAACATGTGTATATATTTCAACTGTGGCAATATTCTCGTGGCCTAATAATAATTGCAAAGAACGCAAATCAGCTCCTTTTTTAAGTAAGTGAGTAGCTAATGAATGTCGTAATTGATGGGGAGATATAGCTTTATTAATTTTTGCTTTTTTGCACATTTTTTTTAACACCACCCAAAATGCTTGCCGGGAAATAGGTTTAATTTTTTTAGCATAAGTGACAGGGAAAAGATAATTAGTTGCCGGTAATAGCCCAAGATACGATTTTATCATTGTCATTACAAAAGATGGAATTGGTACCATTCGCTGTTTCCCTCCTTTTCCAGAAACTGTAATAAGACCTGTATCAAAATGTAATGCACTCGTTGTTAATAGTGTTAATTCACTAATGCGCATACCAGACACATAAAGTAAGTACAGCATAACTTGATTTCGTCTGCCAATTGCAGTCTGATCTTGGTCAGCTGTTGTAAGTAATAATTTAATTTCTTCTTCAGTTAAATATTGTGGTAATTTTTTTTCAATCTTTGGCAGATACAATTCTTCACCCATATCTTTCCAATCAAATTGTTGATGAAGATAAGTAAACAGAATTTTTAATGATGAAATTTTTCTTGCTACACTACGAGAACTTAATTTAAGCCCATATAAATAAGAGAGGAATTTTTTTAAATCATTTTTGTTAATTTGCTCAATCCTAATAGAATTTTTTTCTAAAAAATAAACAAACTGTGTGATATCTTGTTTATATGCAGTAAATGTATTTGCAGAAACTCGTTTTTCTGTTAAAAGATATGCTTCAAACTTAGTTTGTAATTCGATTAATGTCATAAAATTCCTTAAAAAATTAATCTAAATAACCTTATTTATAAATAATTCTATTCATTAAAGATAGAGAACTCACAAATTATTGACTTTCAAAAAGTATATAAATTATTTTTATGTTAATTATATAAATTATTATAAATAGGGGAATGGGTATGAAATATTTTCCAAAAAAACTTTCATTACTCTTTTTGTTATCATCAATAACAAGCTTCAATTGTTATTGTGCTATAGCAGGAAGGCTTACCGCAGTTATAATACCGGTAGCTGGTCAAGAAGAAGAAGTACAAGTTCCTTTTTTTTCTGCAAGTGCTTCATATGAAAATGGAGGGCTTACCTTTACGTATCCATCAGGATTATTCTCAAGCACACCATCAGTAAGAGTAAGCGCTGAATTAACTGGCCTCGGTTATTCAACATCACGCACTGTTTCCACACAAATAACAGCAAATAGTTCAAGTTCAACTACGGTACGAGTAAATTTGGGAAACACAGTATCTGTAGTAGAAGCCGCTGACGATGATGT
>JBAVPH010000145.1:0-2300 GCA_049692855.1 Candidatus Babeliales bacterium
GTTGATAACCACGAATAAAATGAGTTTTTCCAAATGAAGCTGGTCTATTAAAAGCAATACGCTGACAATTTTTTGGTAACAAAGTTATTTTATGCGCAAAGAAAGATGATGTAAAAGTGAATAACAATGTAAATAATACATAATTTTTCATTACTCCTCTTTTTTTATAAATACTATTTTCAAATCCATTATTTTATATTTAGTATACACTAAAATTTCCATCGTAACTCAACTTCACCACCAATATCACGCCGTTCATCCCGTATTGCACGTAAAGTAACATCATCAGAAGCAAAATATTCCAATTCAAATTTTGTATCTTCGGTTAAGCTAAAATTTTTCTGAATAAGTGCGCGTATTCTCTCATTAACTTCAATTTCAAGTGCTCCACGCATTCCCCCCCTTCCCCGTTGATCACTAAAACGAGGTATTAGGCTTATTGAAGAAAATGGTCCAAGTAATGGCTTAAAATATTGCTGGGCTAAGGAAGATTGATTCGTGCCAAAAATAACTCGTTGCACATTTTGCATAATACTCAAAGCCGGAATACTTTCTTGTTCTGAACCAGTTAACAACAGACCAATTATTTGTTCATCAGTTAATGGTGGCGATGAATCAAATAGCATATGATGCGCCTGCAAAGAACCTGTCACTTGCAAGCCAATGTTATATTTTTTTATTTTATTTTTTGCAATAAGCTCAATATGAGGGTCATATAATTGGTTTGGCAAAAAATAAATACTTCCTTTCGTAATATATAATGGCTTATATGGAAAACCAAGACTCCCTGACAATAATGTAATTGCGCCTGAGACCTCAGGATTATTTATTGTATTTTGTATTTTTAATGCTATTTTTGCATCAGCTTTTAAAAAATCAGTATCAACACGAATAGGAGATTTTGTTGCGATTGAAACATCACACGCCATATTAATACTCGGCTGCTTAAACATCCCACTTGTATGTGTGATAAGTTCTTGTTGAAAATTATTTGAAAATAAATTTTCTTTAAGTTGAGCTCGATCAATAATTAAGTTGCCTTTTAACAAAGATTGACATTTAGCATTATAATTAAATAATAGGCTCCCTGATATATTCGCAAACAAATCTTTTTTAAGATTTAATAAACAACGATCTAATAAAAGAGGAATATGAGCAAATTGACAATTACCCTTCTGATCAAATATTAAAACTGCTCGAGATGAATGAATAGATCCTGCATATAAAGAACAATAAATATTATTAAATAATAATTTATGCTTAAGCCTATCATAACTAATTGATACGTTTAAATTATCAATAAAATTATATGTTTGTGGCAATCGTATTGTTGTTTCAGCAAAATGAAAATCTGCCAACAGCCGACTATTATCAATCATACCTCGCATTAGAACAATTCCTTGTCCTTGCAAATCATATCCCACGCATTGTTGCAATAAAGAACGAATAAAAGAAAATGCTATTGATCCTTCAATTACTTGATAATGAGAAGGTTTACAATGTAATAGAATAAGTGGTGATTCGTCTTTAGTAAAATAGTTACATCTTCTTAATCGCATTTTTGGCTGCAACTCTCCCGCTATTTCATACCGCTGATCATTAATAGTCCCATCAATATCAATAGCACCATCTTTAATATGCATAGTTCCTATTATTTTATTTGTGTTATCACGAAGTTGATTGGTAATAGTCGCTTGATAATAACCATCGATGTTACCATCGTCAGAAATTTTTATTTGTCCCAAAAAGCCTTGTGGCAATAATTGCCACCACTTTGTATATGGTATTTGAATAGTATTTATATTTTTTAATTTAAATTTACCAGTTTTTGCCCGTTCAAACCAATGCCATGAACCATCAAACTCTGCCGCATGAGAACGCAATGTTATTTTCCCCTGCCAAGTCTCATCACGTTTTGCAAAAAATATCTTACTATTATCACATAATAACTGCTTTTTATATTGCACATCTTCAAAAACTAATTGCCCATCAATCCGTGACAATGGACCAAATGTTGCTTGTAATGATAAAAAAATATTTCCATTAATATCATTATTTGTAATATCGTCAACTTTAAAACGCCAGAAAGAAGATAGTGGAGCACGAGCTATTAGTCGAACATAATTATCATTTTCGCGTTTGGTAATAATAATTGGATCAATAGCACACAGATCATATGCGCTCCTTAATGCAAATCGACCAGTATTTGTGTCCCACACCCCAGTCAAATAGCACGTATTATGTTCTCCTAAATATGGTAATTCAAAACTACTATCAACATGAATTCCTATGTTTTCATC
>JBAVPH010000146.1:0-14239 GCA_049692855.1 Candidatus Babeliales bacterium
AGTTCTTCTACATTCTCAAACTTAGAACAAAGAACATCTGAACTACTATTAATCAGCTCTTCAACAACTTCTATCTTAGAACAAAGAACGTCGGTACTACTTTCAATCAGCTCTTCTACATTCTCAATCTTAGAACAAAGAACCTCAGTACTGCTTTCAATCAGTTCTTCTACATTCTCAAGCTTAGAACAAAGAACATCTGTGCTACTTTCAATTAATTCTTCTATCACTTCAAACTTAGAACAAAGAACATCTGAACTACTATTAATCAGCTCTTCAACAACTTCTATCTTAGAACAAAGAACGTCGGTACTACTTTCAATCAGCTCTTCAATAACAGAAAATTCATGTGTAATTTGCTCAATCTTAGAACAAAGAACGTCAGTGCTACTTTCAATCAATTCTTCAACAACTTCTATTTTAGAACAAAGAACATCTGTACTACTTTCAATTAATTCTTCTATCACTTCAATTTTAGAACAAAGTAATTCGTTATCAAATTCTATCAGCATATCAAGAATAGATATTTGATCTTGTAAATCTTCAAGTTTGTCACATATTTTTTGATTTTGGTTACGAATAACACAAAGCACACGTAGAATTTCATCACAGCCCAAATTAATAGGCGGATAACTTGGATCCATTTCATTGGGCATATTAGGTCGTGGTGCACGTGTTAATATATAATCGAGTGCACGTTCAACTATTTTTGCATCACGCACCGTCAATTCTACCATGTTACGTCCTGATCTTGTCTGCCCTGTTGACAATGAAGCAAATAGAGGACTCAATTGACTACAAAAAATAAGTGTTAAAATTGTTAGATATTTTCGAGGATTATTGACTATTATCTTCACATCTTCTCCTTTTTTTTCATTTAGATTTTTAGAAATATACCGCAACACCAATATGTGCTTCAGATTCTTTCATTGCATTTCTTCCCGCTACCACCTGCGAACCACCAACAAAGAGTTCAAAGAAATTCCATCGATGAAATATCTCACCTCGTAATTTATGTGTCAATGCATTGGTACGCTTTTCTAAAATACAATTATCAAGCGGTTGATTTTCTCGTCCAAGCAAATCAGTTGCGGTGTTACAGACAAAACAAACTTTGTCATTTCTCTTTGCAAAAAGTTCATAACTAAATACCCATCCTAAATCTGGATTATGCGGATGGAAAAAATTAAGATTTAAATACAATTCAAAATAATCCCAAGAAACTTTAGCATCAACGATAGGACCAATATTTTTAACGGTTGCTCCGGTGAATGAAGCTGCTTTTGGTTCAGTGCGTTTGAATGCATGATTGTAGAACCATAAAACTTCGAAAGCAAACCATTCACGTGGTCGCCATCCACCATCTAAACCAAGTTTAATTTCATAGTGGCGATTATGACCCGTTGATTGAAAGTAAATACGCCGTGGATCACTATCTTTTGAGCCCGTTGGAAACCGCGCACCTAAAATAAAGTCAGCAAACCAATTTTGACGATCTCCGTACCCAACATACCCTTCTACTTCTAAATCACCGAGCGCTGCCATCCGTTCGTGTCCCGCTAACTCAATGCAATGTGTACGGAAAAATTCAGACACTTCTGTATCTTCCAAATCAAGCAATTCAATTACACTTTTAATTCTATTAAAAACAGCTTCCGATGCTTGCGTTGTTAATGTATCGTCCACATTTCTTCTTGGAGTAACAAATAATTTTCCTTGTGCCTCTCTATTGTTAAATAACTGACTCGCATAACCATCTGCATTAGCGCTATCAAAAAACAAGACAGCACCATCGGCACCACCAGAACCATCTGCCGCTAAAGGACCATATACATCAGCTGATGGCGTACGGAATGGAGTAGAAGGAATTTCACTACAATTATTACGCGTAACATATGCAGCAGGTATACCAAGACTTTGGTCTTTTGTAGGGGCAGTCAACGTAAGATCTCCAATTTTTAAACTATGGGGATCAGTATCAGAATCAAGCCGTAATAATGGAAGAGGATCAGTGTTTGGAGGATCTGCAATAGGATCAGTCTGTTCTGCTATTATTAATGAACGCAATAAATCCATTCTAACTGCATAATCTGTTCTAACTGGATCTACTTCTGCTTCTTCAGTAATTGTATTTGACTGAAACACATCGCCCAAGGTTTCTTCAAAATTAACATTATTTTCTTGTTCAATTTCTATTACTTTAAATGGCAAACTAATACGTCCTCCAGCATGCCACTTTTCATCCTTGCCAAAGCGACGATCTACATAAATACCCCAATAAACACCACGCTCATCATAATCAAATCGTGGAGTAATTTGTGCAAATCCTAAATAAGGATTAGACGTACTTAATAAAAAAGGATCATTAACAATTCCGCCAGCAAATACTTCTTCGCCACGGAATTCATCTTTGCCAAAAAATAAAGCAGATAACGAGGTTGTTTTTCTTGTTGATTTATTATCACATGGATCAATAAATGCCTTATTAGCACAACGATAAAATGCAGCACTCCAGGTATAAACATTCCATAAGCTATCTGAATTACCCGCATATTCTTTTGGCATATAGTCATACCACCAAGACTGATACGATGGCTCTAACGTCCAATGCATTGGCCCCCGCTGAATACTCAATGGCGACCGAAACTCATTTGTTGCATTTAGCAGTCCACCGACTGCCATGCTTAGTAATACTATAATCGGTATCGATTTATTCATTGCTCTCCTTTTATTTATGCAGACGCAAACATCTCTTTTTTCCTATTTTTTCTTTTATGTTCATTACGATGGAAGATTTGATGCCAATATTATTGCATTCTCTAAAACACTTGCAAACATTGCACCAAGGTCAGTTGCACGATCACGATCATTTGCTGCATCACCATCACCTAAAATATCAAATATATTATCACGAATAATTACACCATTCGCAACAATACCGCTACGAATTGCCGTGCGTGCTTCTCTAAAGCTTTCACCAATAGTAGCAGCATTTGCCAAGTTAGTAGCACTGTTAAATCCAACAGTTGAATCAAGTGTTTTTATTGCCTCAAAAAATTCTGATGGTGACAAGGCTAACCTGTCAACAATATCAATCAATGGTGTTGAAGCTAACATGCCAACGCGAATACGTTCACTAAAAATTGGATCACCATTTTCATCAGTACCAACTTGTAATTGATCATCTTGATTTTCTACAAATGGGGTAACTGCACCAGTTCCTTCTTTTACCAAGACAATGTTGCCACCGCCATGGATAGAAAATTCAGATTCGCGACGAATTTCTTCTTGATTACCTTGTTCTTCAAAGCGAATATCAAATGAACTAACCGTATCGCCAATCGCAAGCAATGAACTACGTATATCAGTAGTGTCCCAAATACGACTGTGGTCAAGTAAGCCATTTTTGTAATTAAATCTTACAGCATCAACATTGTATAATGTATTAACTAAGACTTCATTAATATTAGTTGCACATGCTTTTTCTACACCGGCACCAAGACCGACAACACCAAGGGATCCTACAACAAATTGTGCATCATCACCATCTAAAACTAATTCAAACGATACTGAATGCCCAGATAAGTCTTCTACATTACCAACTTGCAGTACACCACCTTCGCGGAAATTTTCTTTCCCAATAAAGAAGCGGGAACCGTCTTGCAATTCTAAGGTAATACTTGTTTCAGTAATTTCACAATCACCTTCTCTGTATGTTTCAACACCTACAAATGAATCAAATGGCAAGCGGGCAATTGCATTGTCTTTAAATAGTAAGCGACCAGTACCATTTATTTTCACGCGGAACTGATCAGTATTATGCAATCCACTACCATAATCAACAAGCGAAGCATATTGATTATGTGGTAAAGCAGCTAAAACAGTTGCGAGTGGATCTAAATCATTGTCTACTGCTCCAAGCGGTATACTTGCAAAAAATTCTGCTACTTTTGGTGATGGCTCAAATAATACGGTTACATCTTCTTGGAACGTAAGAGTACCACCGCCTAAGACTAGACGCGATCCTGGTTCAAAAACAATAAATAAATCGCCACCAAAAATAATATTTGTGTCAGCACCAAATGAACTTAAATCCAATACCCCCGTTGACTTAAGACGCAATTCACGATCAACTGTTGAGCTAATGGTAAGCGTATTTGTTTCTGGATTAAAATTTGGTCCTTTCAAAATAGCACAAACATTATCAATAATCATATCATTGTTCAAATTAACTATCCCTTCACCATCCGCAATGATAGTTAACCCATTTACTCCTAATGTGTCAGATGCTAAGAGTGAATCTGTATTACGATGCGCACTGTTCAGACCAATACGACCATCATTACGTAAAATAACAGCAGCCACCGGTGCTTGCGCAGAATAATTGTCATTTAAGAATACTAATTCACGGACCCAACCACCATCAATTACAATCTGTGCTTGATCACCAATGCGTGATCCTTGAATTTGTAATTGATTTACTGTGCCTTGAATTGTTGGTAATGATTGTACGTTTTTCTCTTCAACAGGCGGACAAGAGCAAAGGTTAACATTGGAAACTTCATACGGGCAGAAGTTTTCATAATCTTTATTAATATTAATCCAATTGAGTGTATAGTCAGAAAGACACTCTCCACCAGAAATTATAACGTGTTGTGATGGGTCATTCAAATTTAATCGCCAATCCGCAATGCCAATGCGTGGCTCAAAGAAAATTTGCTCTTTTGGTAAATCAATAAATCCATTGCGACTTTTTGTTACCATCATGCCAAAACTTGCGCGAAATTGTCGATCAATACTTACTTTTCCATTTCGATCAACAAACATTCCACCCTTACCGGTAATATTACTGGTAGATGGCATGCGAAGTGGACCACCTTCTGATTCAAAGGAAAAATAATTACCAAAAATTAACAAGCATGGGAATGTTTCTTCATCAAAATTAGTCATGTCTGCATCAGTACCAATTGAAATATTGCTATTACATCCTAAGTAGACGGTATGAATGGAAGATTTACTGGTATCACCAAGATTTTCTACAATTTCAGGAGAACTTGGTTCAGTTAAGAATACAAGAACTTGTGCTTCTAAAATTTGACGATTGAGTTTTGAACGATAAGATTTTGTTGATAAGTTACTGTCTAACCCACCAAGCCTTTGTTCTTCATTCACTTTTTCCAACAAATTTTTTTCTATCGATGCAACTTCACCACAATCACTTAATTGCTGCAGATCAAGATGAGAGTCACAATTTACCAACGTACAGCCATCTGCTGCTGTTGAACCTACGCGTGTTCCTAAAATCATTTGGCGTCCCGTACCATCATCAACACTTGGTCCATTTTGATAGAAAACAAATTCACTTAAATTTTCTAAACATACATCATCTTCAACAAAGTTTGGCACCGCCCAATCCATTCCTGTTGATGCAAGGTCAGTATAAACACGGAGACGAGACCGCAAAAGAGAAATATTTGGTCGACGTATTTCACCTTCAGGTTTTAACAGAAAACTTTCCCCACCAACATAGGTTGGTTCAGACTTAAAGCTATTTTTTCTAAATACTTTATGACATTGATCAGTATGCGCTAAGGATGTTTGGCTTAAATTTACCGTATTATTAACAAAGAAAGCACCACAATTGTACTGCAGCAACTCACCAAACTCTTTTTCAAATGTTCGTCTTGGGAAGTTAAAGCCAAATATACCAGGCAATACTGACCCACCTTTTGATGCAACTTCAAGAGAAAGAACTTCAAGTTTGCTTACCGCTGCACCATCAAATCCAGGACCAAAAACTTTGAGTGGGCCTTCAACATCTAAAAGAAAATTACCTGCTCCTGGCGTACGGTTAAGAATATCAACGGTAAATGGATGTGAATCATTAAGTCCTTTTATTTTTCCATCTCTTCCCACACCAGATAAGAAAAATAATGCTGCTTTTTCACCAAGGAAAATACGTGCATCGCTTGCAGCTGGATTATTGTTTCCGTCAACAATAAAAGCCGATGCATTTCTTGGCTTAACAACACTTGCTAGATCAATTCCCTCAAAACCTGGAATACTTTTTACTTTTGGTGTTTGATTAAGTGTTAATCCAACATATTGGACATAAGCCTCATTTTCAATTACCAATCTTCCATTTGCACCAAGAACCCAACCATAACGAACACCATTAAATTTGCCTTTATACTCTGCTTTATCTTCTCTTGTTCCAAGATTAAAGAATGGATCAGCAAGATATTCAGATAATGTATTATTTTTATTTACAACAAGTAAACCAGCTACCGTAAACTCTTCTGGAAGCTGCCTTGTTTGATTTTTTTGCTCAACTTCGCTCTGCTTTGTTTCTTCATCATTATTGTTAAACAACTGGTCTTCATTCAGCTGAGCAAGTTCACTTTTTTCTAATTTTTTTGTTTCACTTTGTTCAGCATTCTGATCAACCCCAAATAATCCTGAATTGACAACACTTACTATTGCTTCTTCGCCTGCTGCTATAGTCTGATCAATATCATTTAACTTAATTTTCGTTGGATCACACTCACTGGCCCGTACTCCTGCAATTACTAATGCTCCTTTATCTTCAATATTTAATACCATACGACCAGTACGGAAGAAAAAATTAGTCGGGTCAAATTGAAGAGATGCCTTGTCTCCTTCAAGAAAAGTAATTGAAGAAGCAAGAAATCCTAACAACGAATTTCTTTTTATATTAATTTCTACGTTTTTATCTTGATCGCTGATACTCTCTCCTGGTTTTCTTCTAAACCGTAATTTTGGCTTAGAACTCAATTCATCAGTAACTTCCATAAAAATATAGTAAAATGCTCCTGCAGAATTTTTATCTTTGGAATCTAAGTTAAAAGAATGACCACCTTTAATTTCAACGACAACTTCACCATGCCCACTTTGTAAAAGAAGTAATGTGTTATCTAGGTTAGATTCAGAACCTCTCCACGTTAATTTGTGATCAAGACAAAAAACAATTTTTCTACCTTCTGCAACAGTAAGATAAAGTCGAGATTTCCCTGAACTGCTCCCACGAACAATAGAATCTTTTTCAAGGAAAACATGAACGTCGTTTTTAGTAGCTTCTATTTTTGTTTCACCTTTTGGTAATTTAACATCACCATCAATAACAAGATCTTCATTTTTAACATTGCTAATTGAAGACCCTTTCCAGACTACATCTGCTTTTATATGCTGACTAAGCACTAATGCTGATATAAAAATAATCATGCCATAATTTTTTACATTTCTTTTCATACATTTATCCTTTTTTTGAAGGTTTGCAAGACCGGTTTTTTTTTCGAATCTTTATTATTTATAAAGGCAATGAATGGGATTTTTAGAAAGAGAGAATACTTTGCCTCGTTACTACTATTCATTACTACCTCTTCACGTTATATAATTGTAATACAACTTTATAACCTTTCTAGCTATTTTATTTAAGTATGTCAACTTATTTTCAAAAAAATTTTACACTGTAGTCAAGATCTAAGAATTTTTATGATTTTATCGCAACCCATAGATCATTTAATTTATTTTCTGGAATAACAGAAGTAAAAAAATGTAATTTTTTAAACAATTCTTCTGTTGGTACTGACATTTTTTTAAATTTTTCATCCATAACAACCGCCATTGTTGGTGGGAAAAAATCAAATTTATTAACATATTGTGCTAATATTATTGGATCATAAAGATAATTAAGAAACTGATATATTAATTTTTCTTTTTTCGTTGCTGCCGGTATTGCAAATGAATCAATTGTCACAAAACCGCCCTCCTTCGGAATTAAAAAATCTAGATTATCAAATTGCCGCATTACTTTTACTAAATCAGACCCGTATGCAATAACCACTGGGCATGTTTGTGATGCAAGAATATATTCAGAACGAGAATCCGTATATAATTCTACCCATGATTTTTGTTTTATTAACAATTCTTTGATTGCTAACAATTTCCTTTCATCAATCCCCCTAATTGAGCCAAATAAATATTGTGCAGCAATAGAAGGTAATTCCCGAGAACCATCAAAAACAGCTATATGCTTGGGAGCATGTAGCTCATCAAAAATTAGCGACCAACTTGCTATAGGCAAACCATTAAAATAATTACGATCAACACCAAGGCCAATTGTTGTCCAATAAAATGGTACGGTATACTCATTACCAGGATCAAAATAATGACCAAGCAATGTTGGATAAATCTGTTCCCAAAAATTTAATTCTGTATGATCAATTTTTTTCAGTAACCCTTCCTTTATCAAAAGTTTAACAGCAAAATCGGAAGGCATTATTAAATCATAATCATGTTGTTCTACAAGTTTTAATTTAGCTAATAATTCTTCATTATATTCGAAATAGCTTACATTGACTTTTATTCCGGTTTTTTTTTCAAATTCTTTTAAATATTGTGCATCAAGAACTTGAGGCCAAACAAGAATATTAATTGATTCTTGCTTGCGTATCGTATTGATCAGCAACGGACTATATAAAAATAAAAATATTGTTCCTATCCAAAAAACAATAATAAATATATAAAATAGTAATCGCGATACTGGAAATCGATTCATCTGCCTAATCCTATTCTTTTTATTTGTAACGCAGAAAATAATAGTACGAATAAACTACTTACAAATAATAATACGGTAGAAAGCGCACTTACTATCGGCATTTCTCCAGCTCGAATCATTGAAAAAATATAAATTGGCAATGTTTGTGAAGCAGCACTTGTACAAAAGAAAGAAATAACAAAATCATCAAATGAAATAATAAATACTAACAAACTTGCTGCAAATAATGCCGGCGCAAGCCAAGGTAATACTATTCTAAAAAATGTTTGCACCTGACTGGCACCAAGATCAAGGGAGGCTTCAATTAATTCACTGCTTAATTCATTAAAACGAATATAAATAATGGGAATAACATAACCAAGTCCAAGCAATGTATGCCCCGCGATAAGAGCAGTAATACCAAGCGGTATTTGGGTCAATGCAAAAAAACTAAGCATGCCAACGGCTAACACAATTTCTGGAATAGCAAGACTTCCATAAAATAATAATAATAATCGCTTAATCCTGGTACTAAAAAATACCAACAATGCTCCCATACTAATGCTAAGAACTACTGAAATAAATGCGACTAGAAGCGAATTAGAAAGAGCTGACCAGACTTCACTTGATTCAAATAATGCATAATACCATTCAATAGTAAATCCTTTCCATTGATAGGTGAATGCATTTTTATTAAATGAAAATAATATTAATACAATGATGGGAAGATATAAAAAAATATATAGAACACTTACAAAAAAAGGAAGAAAATAATCAATAATTTTTTTAGGTCTGTTCAATATTTTCCTATTTGGCAGAATCTATTAATTTTTTCTATTTCCAGCAACTAACTGACAACAACGATTAAATAATAATACGCATCCAAATAAAATTAAGCCACTTACAATAGTAAATGCTGATCCAATCCTACTATTACGCGCTACTAAAAAATAATAAGTGATCAATGAACCAACAAGCATATATTTTGACCCGCCAACAAGTGCTGGAATAACAAATTCGCCGAATGCAGGAACAAACACAAGCAACACTCCTGTTTTTATGCCAGAAATAGATAACGGGAGTGTAATACGTTTAAATGTCTGCCACCTTGTTGCTCCTAAGTCCATTGATGCTTCCAATAAAGTGACATCCATTTTATGTAAGATACTATACAAGGGCATAATCATAAAAGGAAGGTAACAATAAACCATTACCAAAAATATAGAAAATTGATTATTCAATAAGTATAATGGTTCACTAATTAAACCAATTTTTTTTAATAAAAAATTAATAACGCCATTTCGATCAAGAAGAAAAAACCATGCAAATATTTGAATCAAAAAATTAGTCCAGAATGGCAATGTTAATAAAAATAATAAAATATTTTTACCACGCCCTACTTTTAATGCTAAAAAATAAGCAACAGGATATGCTAGCAATAGACATAGTAATGCAGATCCACCAGCTAACAACAAAGAACGAACAATAATACGAACAAAAATCATATCAAAAAAAATTAAATATGATTGATGAAAGCTTGCATAAATTAAAATAAATAAAGGAAGATAAAAAAATAAAATCTGCCAAAGTACTGCAGGTACCGAAAATATAAAAGACAATTCACGAACAAGAGCAGATTTAATAGCTGTTATTTTTTTCATCGTTCTAATAAAACAACATTTTCTTTTTGCCAATAAAGATGAACAGCGTCATCATAATCTATTACTTCATGTGGAAAATGCTCTTCATTTTGTTCAAATGTTTGCATAATTTCCCCATTTTTTAAGCGTACATTATATTGAGTAGATCTTCCATGATAAACAATTGATTCAACAACTCCACGTAATTCATTTGAAAATCCTTCTACCGGTTGCTTATTTATCTCAATTTTTTCTGGTCGTAAACTCATAAATACTTCTGCCCCATCATAAATCCATTCTTTTTGTTTCGGAATCGTAATAGCAAATAAGCCCAAACCATCAATTTCTATCTGTTGCTTATCTACTGTTATTCGCAATATCCCTTTAAATATATTGGTTGTTCCAACAAATTTGGCAACAAAAGATGTTTGCGGAAATTCATATATTTCTTTTGGCGTACCAACTTGCTCAACATTACCTTCATGATCCATAATTGCCATATAATCAGCAACTGTTAATGCTTCAAATTGGTCATGAGTAACATAAATAAAGGTTGTTTTTAATGTATCTTGCAATTCTACTAATTCAAGCAACATTTTTTCTCGTAATTTTAAATCTAATGCAGCAAGTGGCTCGTCAAGTAACAACACGTCTGGCTCACTAATAGTAGCTCTTGCTAATGCCACTCGTTGCTTTTGACCACCAGAAAGTTGATGAATCGCTTTGTATATTTGTTTTTCTAAATGGACTATTCTTAAAATACGTAATACTTTTTCTTCGATAATTTTTTTAGGTACACGACGGATGGTAAGACTATAAGCAATATTTTCAAAAACATTCATATGAGGAAAAAGCGCATAATTTTGAAAAACAGTATTAATCATCTGTCTCTCATGAATTGGAACATCTGTAATATCTTTATCCCCCAAAAATATTTTTCCTGATTGAGGGATTTCAAAACCAGCAATAAGGCGTAATAAGGTCGTTTTTCCACTGCCACTGGGACCGAGCAATGCAAAAAAAGATCCATTTGGAATAACAAGGTTTATACGGTTTAAAACATCTTCTCCATTAAATGATTTGCTGATGTTTTCAAGCCGAATTCCCTTCACTTTTTTTTCCTCAATCGTTTTGCAACAGCAAGAGGAACTACTACATCAGACAATGTACAAGGTACAACAACCGCAATAATCAAAAACAAAAATACAATACCAATATGCACGTACCAATCGGTAAATCCATGCGAAACTAGATAAAAAGTAGATGCCAGTGAACTAACTAAAATATGCACTGCATGGGATGATATTGCATATAGCCCCAATTTACTATCATGGTGCCTACTCATAAGAAATCCATTTAAAATACCGACAAATAAAAAGGGAATTACTTTCGCCGTATCACTCAAAAAACAAATATGAAAATGCATGGGAACCCCAAGCAATCGTCCGCCTAAATAAGGTAAAATTGCATCAGAAAGCATGCAAAAAAAGGTAGGTGATATTGTACCAACAAGTAAGGCCATCCAAATATTTTTCGAAAAACGACAAAACGCAATAATAGTTCCAGTTGCAGCAAAAACAATATGCATAAAATGAAAACTATGAAAAAGCAATTCCGCCCCTTGGAGGACCAAATTTTCATGTAAAGCAGCCAATGTAAATGCCGACATAACACTCAAAATAATCAATGCAAATGCAACGGAAAAAACAGCATAAGGTAAATGACAAATTAATTCGCCTGTTACCGTATGTTCATGTGAATGTTCTTGGTTCATTAAGGCTCCAAAAACCTAATTATTTTAAAAAATATTACTATATACTTGAAATATAGCATATCGGAGATTTAAGTGAAGAAAATTAAAATGATTGGCCAAATGTTAAAAACCATGCAGCTGCTCGCTCTTCTGGTTTTGTTCGCCGCCATTTCCAACCAATATCAAAACGTAATGGACCCACCGGCGTATTTAAACGCAAGCCAAAGCCAGTTGCTGCCAATATATTTTTAGGATTAAAATCAGCAAAATTGTTACCGCTTAACAATCCTATATCTTGAAAAATTACCCCTCCAAGACGGCTAATTAATGGAAAACGAATCTCTAAATTTGCGTTTACCATTGTTTTGCCACCTTGTGGAACTAATTCTTTTTTATCATTATCAACACATATGCCCAAAGGAGGTACCATATCAGCTTCATATCCGCGCAAAGAATGAGAACCCCCAAGATAAAAACGCTCAATAGGCATAATAGCACAAAATTGTTGATGAAAAATATGGCCAAACCGCAAACGAAATGCAAACACTATGGATCGCAAAGAAGCAAAAAAAGATTGTTCAAACAAAAATTTAACAAAATAAGAATTAATGTACTTTAATTGCAATGGCACCATTCCTTTAAGCGAAAAAACCAAAAAAGTTCCTGTCGTTGGATTTAAATTATTGTCTAAATAATCAAAGACAATTGCCGGCTCACAGAAAAAAAATGGGATCATTTTATTAACTAGTTGTGGCTCAAAATTAATAGCACGAGCTAAGCAGACTGCACGCCTACTGCCACCAATAAATGTTTCCATCCACTCTATACCAATGTTAATACTTCCATCAACATGAAAACTTTGCCGTTGTAAATTTATCAAAAAACCATTTTGTATTGCCGTATAGATATTTGTATCGCTACTACCAATGAATCCTGGATAATCATATTTAATACTATACCCTTTTATTGTTACTCTAACTGGCATATCCCACAGCCAAGGACGCTGATAACTACTAATAATTTCACGATGTGAGCCTGCAAAATCAAGATCAAATCGCAATTGATCACCAACATTACTCGGATTTTTTATTAAAAATGCTCCCCCCAATTTGTAGGTAATACCACCAAATGATTGATAATTTTGTATATTTTGCAATGCAAAGCCAAGACGTGTTTTAACTTCAAATCGATCATCATAATTCAATTTAAGTATTAATGGTTTTTCTTTTTCTAATTCTTGCACTCGCGCAGGATAAAATTGTATTGATTCAAAAACACTCAATTTTTTTAGCTGTAAAAATGATTGTTTTAGTTTTTCTTGATTCCAAATATCGCCCTGTTGATAAACTAATTCCCGCATAATATAAGTAAACGGCAATATACTGGCCCCTTCTATTATTGTTTTGCCAAAACAGACTTTATCTGTAACATGATCAATATGCCAATTAATAGAAATGTTATTTTGCTCGTCAGTTTTTACCTTAGGCGTTGCTGTTGCATAAATAAAACCTAATTTTCTAAAATATTGTAATAACCATTGCTGTTGCTGCTGAATAGTAGCTGCATCAAATAACACTTTTTTATACTTATACCATTCATAAAATGGCCCTTTCTTTAATAGCTCAGGAAATGAATCAATTAGAATATCAGTAATATAACTTTTTGATCCTTCAGAAACAGTAACAACTAATTTATACGCATGGGGTGTTTTTGCTGCTATAAAACTATGGTCAATAATCGTTGCTGACAAAAAACCGTTTTTATGATAAAAATCAATAAGATTATCGAGACATTGTTGCATAACTTCTGTATCTATATATTTATTTTTATTAAGTGCTCGAAAACAGTGCTTAACTAAATAAGCTGATTCATAATGCTGTGCACCTCGTATTTCAATCTCTGTTAGTAATGCACGAGCCCCTTCTTTAATTAGAAAAAAACAACGATCGTCTTCTTCTTGAAGCTCAACAATAACATCCCAAAAACCCTTTTTATGATAAATCCGTACAATTTCTTCAGATAAAATTGTCGCTGGTAGTAAACCAACTGATCTTCCAAATTGTAAAATAGTGCGTAATAACTGTCTTCGTGAAAAAAAATTATTACCAAAAAAAATAAATTGCCGTTTATGTTGTATAGCAATAATCCATTTAATATGCACTTTATAATTTATTTTATCTATTTGCTCACTTAATTCGACTATTTTTGACAAAAAGCCTTTTCTGGTTAAATAATCAGTTATTATTTTTGCTTGTTGATTAAGCATTTCTTTTTCGTAATATTGATGCG
>JBAVPH010000147.1:0-4146 GCA_049692855.1 Candidatus Babeliales bacterium
TCCAAAGTGAATTTGATATATGCTTCATTAGAGCCCTTTATTGTTTTTGTTATTTGGCTAATTATAGCCAATTTTAAAGGGCTCTTTAATCCTTTTTTAATTTTCGTATAAGCTCTAATATTATGAAATGTATAAATAGTTTTATTCTTGATGTCAGACAATATTTTTGTGTGCTATGCTTATCATATTGTCATTCACACGCTCTATATAAAGCAATTTTTTTTGTATTGGCTGTGTAGGATTCTTTTTTTTGTTTCGCCGAAAGAAGAAACTGTTACACAGAGTAAGATTGAGAGTAATAGTAGTACTCTTTATGCCGTTTATTTTTGAAATCAAACAATTCACTAGTACCATTTCTATATTGTATCCCTATTACATCGATGATATAAGGATTCCATATAAAAAAAACATTATGAAATGTATGAATAGTTTTTGTCTTAATGCTATCAAACAATTCAGCAGTATCATTTTGATATTGTATTCTTACTGTATTATCATTCACACGGGCTATCCAACGAACATTATGAAACGTGTGAATAATTTCTTGTTTTATGGTATCAAATAATTCAGCAGTATTATTTTTATATTTTATTAGCTCCATGCGGTTGTTCAGAGCTTTTTTAAGGACAATTTCTTTTTGTGTTGGTCGTGTATGTTTTTTTACTTTGCAAAAAGAAGAAATTGTTATAGTTGTACAAAATAAGATTGCGAGTAATTGATTAAATCGATTATTTTTCATGATAGTCCCTATTCGTTAATTATTGTTTTTTATTTTTAATTACAGTATCAAATAATTCAACAGTATCGTTTTTGTATGTTGTTTTTACTAGATGATCATTCACAGGTTCTATCCAACGAATATTATGAAATGTATGAATAGCTTTTTGCTTAATGGGGTCAAATAATTCAGCAGTATTATTTCGATATTCTATTACTACTAGATGATCATTCACAGGTTTCGTCCAAAGAACATTATGAAATGTATGAATAGTTTTTTTCTTAATGGTATCAAATAATTCAACAGTCCAATTACTACATATTCCCACTAGATGATCATTCACAGGCTTTATCCAATGAATATTATGAAATGTATGAATAGTTTTTTCTTTTATGGGGTCAAATAATGCAGCAGTATTGTTTTTGTATTCTATTTTTACTAGATAATCATTCACAGAGCTTATCCGATGAATATTATGAAATGTATGAATAATTTTTTGCTTAATGGTATCAAACAATTTACCAGTATTATTTTCGTATCTTATTGCTACTAGATGATCATTCATACGATCTACACTCACATTTTTTAATGTAAATGTATGAATAGGTTCTTGGCTAATGATGCCAAATAATTTAGCAGTATTATTAGTATTTTCAGGATTTTCGTTTATCAATTCTTCAATTAAATATTTTGCACAAGAATATTGAAGTAAAAAAAGAATATTTTCTTCATCGATGAAAGAAGTAAAGTAGTTAGTAATATCAGGATTGTTATATATCAATGTTGAAAGAAATTTACCACGATGTCCACATCTACATTGGTGGTTATTTATTGCCAGGCGAACAAAAGTATCTTTATCTATTAGAGAAATAAAATAACTTGGGGAATCGGAATTTAGTAGCATCAAACTTTGAATAAAGTGAAAAAACATATGGCCATTTCCTTCCCACTCAATAATTTTTGGATCAGTAAAATGCTTTTTAGTGATAAGGGAAGTAAAATAGATACGAGCATGAGGATTTCTCAACACTACTTCAGTAAGAAGTTTACAACCATCTTCAGTTTGGCAAAAATGGTCAAAGTTGTTTTTATTGACTAAAGAAGTGATATGATAAGCAACCTTACAAGCATTGGTTGAATCATTGGTTGAATTTATCTCAACAAGGGCTTTTGCTATAGTTTGATTAAGCAGTTGAATGTCCTCTTCCACTCTTACTTGTTTTTTTGTTGAATAGTTTTGTTCCCTATTTTTTACTTTGCAAAAAGAAAAAATTGTTATAGTTGCACAAAATAAGATTGCGAGTAATCGATTAAATCGATTATTTTTCATAATAGTCCCTATTCTTTTAATATTTTAAATATATGTTTATTGTAAATTTTATTATAATAAATTTTTAAATAATTTCAATCAATGTAAAAATATTTATGCTATATCTGGCAATAAAATATTGTGATTTGCTTGTTGCATGCTATATATACTTAATCCCAAACTTGCCAGAGAAGTTAGGTAGCTAAGAATTGGTAATACACGAGCATTAAATGGATCAATATTTGTTTTAATTTTTTCGTAAATAGCTTGTGGATGATATGATGAACGCCAGTGACTAAGGACCGCATCAAAGTCTTGTGATTCTAGTATATAATTTCCTGGAGAACGCGTATTTGCATGTTGTGCAGCTTTAATGAACAGTTTTTCAATGGTGCGTGCTGATTTGCCAGCAGTTTTTTTTAACAAATAGTTAAAATATTTTTTATTGATAGCAACATTATCTTTTTGAAAAAGAAGCTGTAACATTCTTGTTCTTTCTTTTTTGTTTGGCGTGTTGATGTGGACAATATTTTCTTCAAATCGACTGCGTACTTGTGGGGGCAAATCATGTTCTTTTTTATTGCTTGTTCCAATAAATAAAATATTGGGATTAATAGCACATTGATCTAATAAAAGCCATAAAGCAGCAGCAACATTGCTATCTTCATTGCGATCTTTATTATATTGATCAGTTAATTCGGTAAGTTCGTCAATAATAATAACGCATGGCTCACCTTTGTCTAAAATTGGTTTAATTTCGCGCAATAAGTTTTGAATTCCGGAATTTTTATATTCATCAAGTAAAAATGGTGCTTCTATAAAATAAAAAGGACGTCCAATTTCTTTTGCTATTGCTTTTGCAAGCGTCGTTTTTCCAACGCCCGGTTGTCCCAATAGTAATAATCTACGTGGTATTATATTTGTTTTTTTTGTTGGATGCTTGAGATTAACAATTAATCGATTAATTTCTTCCGGTGAATTTTTAATCACTTGCTCACATAGATCTTTGTCAAGTGATTCGCCAAAGTCAAGGTGCCCAATCGGTTGTTGTTGTTGGGTAATGAGCTGGTCAAAATTTAATTGTTCTTCAGCTATAGAAATAAATGGCGTAAGAAAAGTGAGTGATATGTTAAGTAACAAGAATAAAATAAAATACATATATAACCCCTCTATTTTATAGTTTTATAATAATAATTTGTTTCAAAAATTTTTTTTAAACTCTGACTGCTATTTATTAATTTTTTTAAAAAAGTAGAACAATAGATCGCTTGTTCGCGATCATAAAGACTGTCTTCATGTAAATTAATTAATTTTTCTATATTTAATTCACTTTCTTTTACAAGATCTAAAATATAAGCATGTTGCCAGTATTCATGAGAAAATAATAAGTCTGCATAATTATTTTCTAATAATTGTGTAAAATAGGGAATCGCTTCTACGTTTTTTTTTGTTATCAAAATAAGAAATTCAGCATTTGTTTTAATTAAGTCAATAAAGTTGTTTTCAATAATTAAAGAAGTGAAGTAAGTTGCTGCATTTAAATCTTTTTCCATTAATAAAAGAAGAAAGGCAATATCTTCAGGTGATTTAGTGAAATGCGTAAGATTATTTTCAGTAACTAACGCGGAGAGATGGCTTGCTGTATCTTGATTTTTCTCTATTAATAAAATAAGAAATATGGGATTTGTTTTGGTTAAATCAACAAAATTATTTTTAGTAATTAAGGAAGTAAGGTGAGGTGCGATGTTTGGAGTTATTGTTAGCAGATAGGATAATAAATCTTTTTTGTTTGTTTTATTTTTGCTGAAAGTAACAATAGTTTTTTCAGTTATTAAAGATAAAATTTGGTTTCGTATGTTTGTATCTCCTTTTAGGTAAAGATTCTTGAGGAAAAGTATGCTTCCTTTAGTTGCAACAAAAGCATTAATATTGGTTTTGTTTATGAAGGGAATAACTTGAGAAGCTTGCGTGGGTTTATAAAAAGCTAATACAATTAATGAAATTACCCGTTCTTGAAAGACTTTGATAAAATTTTCTTGTGTAATAATAAGTTTAGGGACTAGAGCAGCTTTTTCCTTCATTGATTCTTTGTTTTTTGTGGAAATAAATGAAGTTACAG
>JBAVPH010000148.1:0-4600 GCA_049692855.1 Candidatus Babeliales bacterium
TTGCTCGTGGGAGTGGCTTTTTTATTAGTGAAGATGGTTATATTATTACAAATGCTCATGTTGTGAACCAAGCAGTAGCGGTATGGGCGCAAATTCCTTCACTTGGTAAAAAATCATTACGTATAAAAATTGTTGGGGTATGCCCAGATAAAGATATAGCTTTGTTGCAACTTATTCCTGAAGATTTAGCATATGTAAAAAATATTTTGGGTACTGTTAATTATTTACCCCTTGGTGATTCTGATCAGGTGTTCCGGGCAGATGAAGTAATGGCAGTTGGCTATCCAATGGGTCAAGAATCTTTAAAAAGCACCAATGGTATTATTAGTGGACGTGAATCACATTTAATTCAAATGAGTGCACCAATTAATCCAGGAAATTCTGGCGGCCCGGTACTTAATATGGAAGGTGAAGTAATTGGTATTAGCGTTAGTATTATTGCTAATGCACAAAATATTGGCTATATCATTCCAAGTAATGTATTACAATTTATGTTGCCAGACCTTTATAAAATTCCATTACTACGCAAACCACACTTGGGAATTTTATCACACAAAGTAACAGAAACATTAACTGAGTATTTTGGTAACCCTCAACCGGGTGGCTGTTATGTCGTTGAAGTAGTAAAAGATAGTCCTCTTGATAAAGTAGGAGTTCAAGCAGGGGATATGATATATGAGATTAACAATAATAAACTTGATATTTATGGAGAAATGAATGTTGATTGGAGTGAAGATAAAATATCATTTGTTAATTACATAGATCGTCTTGCAATTGATCAAGAAATTTATCTTGTTATCTATCGAAATGGTAAACGTATTGAAAAAACAGTCACTTTCGAATTAGATGAACAACGAGCAATTAAAAAACTATATCCATGGCATGAAAAAGTAGATTATGAAGTATTTGCGGGAATGGTAGTCATGCCGCTTACTATTAATCATCTTGAACTGTTCAAAGATAAGGTAGCCGGATTAAAATCGTATGAAGGAATTAATAAACAAGAACCAGTTTTATTTATTTCACATGTTTTTCCAAATTCTGAACTTGCACGATCGCGTGCTATTGAGGCTGGCTTTACGTTGAATGAGATTAACGAGGTTCCTGTTCACACTCTTGATGATTTTAGAAATGCAATTCAAAAAAGTATTGAAACTGGCTATGTTGTTATCAAGGCAACTGATCAAATTTCATTAGCATCAGAAAATATGACTGCGGTATTACCGATGGAAAAAGTACTTGAAGAAGTTTTTACTCTTGCAAAAATGTACCATTATCCTATTTCAACAACAGTAGAGTCTTTGTTAGAAAACTATGATAATTTTGGGCATTGATCCCGGATTTCGAGTTGCAGGGTTTGGTATTTTAAAAAAAGATAAAAAACAATCTTTTTTACTTGATTATGGTTACTTATCAATGACTTCATCACAAAGTATTCCAGCAAGAGTTTCATTATTTTATGATTTTTTTCTTGAAAAAATTAGTCATTTCCAGGTTACGAATATTGCTTTAGAAACGCCTTTTTTAGGGAAAAATGCGCAAAATTTTCTAAAACTTGGCTATTTACGTGGTATTTTATATTTATTAGCTGAAAAACATATGATATCATTGCATGAGTTTTCTCCTCGCGAAATAAAACAATCATTAACTGGGTTTGGCGGTGCAAGTAAAGAACAAGTTGCCCGTGTTATTATGCAATTATTTCCACAGATTGAAAAACCAAAAAAAGAAGATGTAACTGATGCTTTGGCAATTACATTGTGTGGCTTGTGGCAACAAAAGCAAATAAGATATTAATCTGATAATGCATATTATGTCAAAAAATAAATAAATCATTCAAGAAGGTCAAGTCTCATACCACCAAAAACAACTTGTCCATTTATTAACAATGGTGCAAAGCAATGCTTGTTTGTTTTTTTTGTTTTTTGTTTTATTGTTTCTAAATCTAAATCATACTGAAATATATTAAGATTACTATCTTGTTGGGCATCAACATAGTAAATTCCATTAGCTATATGCCGTGGTAATAATGGTAATATTGATTCATATAAACGCTCAGGGCTATTACCTAATAATAGTTCTGTTGGAAGAGCAAAAGAAAATAATTGAGTATATGACCAATTATTATTATTTTTTGTTAAATGGAGATAAGAAAACAAAATAGTATCATCATTGGTATCAATATGAGAGTCATATTCAAGGACAAACCCTTCGTTAGCTGAAATCATATGCAAAAAAGCAATTGGTTGCCGCTTAAAATCAATAATAAGTTGCTTATCAGCAGCTACTACATTTTTTTCTTCTTTTCTTGTTTGTTTATCAATTATTTTTTGTACTTTTATATCGAAATTATTATTTTCATCATTTTCATTATCTTTTACTATTACCTTTGGATACGGTATAGAAATTACTCTATAACTATGATTCATCCGTTCAATATAAAAAAGAAAATCATCAATTTTTTGCGGATACAAATAATCACTAAATTGATTTTTTACAATACAGTCAACATCTCCCTGAATACTTAATTGAAAAATACCAAAGTGATTACCTTTTTTTGCACTTGCATAGCAATAATTATTATCAATCCATTCTACCATCGAAATATTATACAATGGTTCATCAAAAGGAATAGTTTTGGGCGATCGTTTATTAAAAAATTTAATTTTTAGCAAACCATCATCTATAAAACTAAATCCAGATTTATCTGGTAGTAAACGCAAACTAGCAGGATTAAATAGTGACCATAGTACTGGATCTAATTGTTTAGTTTTTTTATCCCAAAGGCATAATTCAATTGAATTAATTGTCTTTTGCTTAATCACTAATAATGTATCTTGATTAAAAACTGCAACCGGATAAATATACTCAAATGACTGTATATAGAAAGGAATAAACATAAAAAGAAATAGAATTTTTTTCATTATAATATCTCTCTATTATTCAAAATGATTTTTTTATTACTGATTCAAGTGCTTTGACCTGTGTTGTTAATGCTATCATCATTTTTTTCAATTCACTATTTTCTGTTTCAAGTAATTTAATACGTGCATTTAATTTTTGCACTTCATTAACTAACATTGCTGGTAATTCATGGTAACGAATTGAAAAAATTTCACCACCTTTATCATGAACAATCAACTCAGAGTAAATTTCTTTAACTTCTTCAGCAATCAACCCATAATGCAGACTATCTTTTGCATCATTTTTGTACGTAAATTGTACCGGACGCAGGTCCATTAATCCATCAGAAGCGGTATCCATGTCAATAATATTAGTTTTGAATCGCTTTGATGATGCTACGGTGCCAAGCTGACCAGCGGAATCAACTAATGCCGGTATTCCACTAACATCAATCATTGTACCAAAAATTCCTTGCACAAAACAATCTGTCTGATCACCGGATGTACCAATTCTAATTTGGCCACTTTCAACTCCAGCGCCAGCATCACTGCCAATGTAAATGTTGTCGTCACCACTTGTTAACATAAATCCAGCACTTTTTCCGACTGCTATATTACTATCACCTTCTGCTTGAGCAAGAGCAAGATCTCCAACACCAGTATTATTGGATCCTGTTTCATTTGAAGCAACTGCCGCCCTTCCTACTGCTACGTTGCTTGATCCTGTTGAATTAAGCTCTAAAGCAGTAGTTCCCATACCAACATTATTATCTCCACTCGTATTCGCAGCAAGTGCTCCTTGCCCAAAACCGCTATTGCTGCCACCATCTATATTTGCCGTAAGGACATCGCGTCCAAAGGCACTATTGTTGTTACCAGACGTATTTGCGGTAAATGCATCGGTCCCAAAGACACTATTATTGGAACCAGTCATGGTAAAATTACCAGCCCCTTTCCCAACAAATGTATTTTCTGCACCAAAGTTGTGAATAAATTGGACGCCATTTTTGTAAATATTACCAACTGTACTTGTTGAATCATTCATAAATATGTTACACTCAACTGTTAGATCACAGCCAATGTCAACATTATCTTGCACGGTCAAGTCATCAAGAATATCAACATTACTTTTGAATGTTGCATTGCCACAGACAACTAAGTTATCGAGTATGCTCAAATTATTAATTGTATTTGATGTTCCTAATTTACCCGTAGAGTCAACGACAACTAACTGTTTGCTTCCAGAATCAACTGTATTGTCATGAATTCCTTGCACAAAACAATCTGTTTGACCACTGGCTGTCTGATCACCAGAGGTACCAATTCTAATTTGCCCACTTTCAACTGCTACACCAGTATTACCAATGTAAATATTGTTGTCACCAGTTGTTAATGTAAGTCCAGCACTTTTTCCGACTGCTATATTATTATCACCTTCTGCTTGAACAAGGGCAAGGTCTCCAACACCAGTATTATTGGATCCTGTTTCATTTGAAGCAATTGAGGCCCTTCCTACTGCTGTATTGCCAGACCCACTTGTATTAAGCTCTAAAGCAGTAGTTCCCATACCAACATTATTATTCCCACTCGTATTCGCAGCAAGTGCTCCTTGCCCAAAACCGCTATTGCTGCCACCATCTATATTTGCCGTAAGGACATCGCGTCCAAAGGCACTATTGTTGTTACCAGACGTATTT
>JBAVPH010000149.1:0-1571 GCA_049692855.1 Candidatus Babeliales bacterium
GGCAACGAGATATAAAACATTATTACAAACACTTGAAAAAAGTCCTCATCGGGTATTAATTACTATTCTTATTGCCAATAGTTTTGCTGACGTAACAACTGCCGCATTGGCAACACAGATTGCAGAAACAGTCTTTGCCCACTTTAATTTATCAAGCAATCTTGGTTTTACATTTGGCATTGCTATCGCATCACTCGCTATTGTTATATTCGGAGAAATACTACCAAAAAATTTTGCAAAAGGTTATGGAGAACGCATTTTTAAATCGTTATTATGGCTTATTAATGCAATATTTTATGTTTTTTCTCCCCTTGCAACAATTTTGACTCAATTTTCTAATGCAGTCATATGCAAAGTAGTCGGCAAAGAAGCGTACGAACGAGGGACTGAGTGGATTACTTCTGAACAAGAAGTCCGATTTTTAATTGGCTATATACATGAAAAAGGAATGCTTGAGCTTGAAAAAACAGAAATGCTACAAAATATTTTTGAACTCGGCAGAACACCAATTAAAGAAATTATGGTCCCCGCTACCGACATTATTTCTATTGATGTTAATAAAACAATTAATGATACGTTAGCCATATTTTTAAAGCACCGCTTTACTCGTTTACCTGTTTACCAAGATAATCCAGACAATGTTATTGGCATGGTTCATCAAAAAGATATTTTTTATCTCCTTTCAAAACAAATAGATAAACCACTATTAGAGATTGTCCGTCCTATCTTATTTGTACCTGAAAGTATGAAAGTAAATCAGTTGTTACGAGAATTTCGACAAAAACATATGCATATTGCCATTGTATTAAATGAGCATGGTATTGTAACCGGTCTTATTACTCTTGAAGATCTTCTTGAAGAAATTGTTGGTGAAATTAGTGATGAACATGAACCTGCTGCAGAAAAAATAATTCCACTTAAAAATAATGGTGGTTGGCTTGTTGATGCAAGTAGTACCCTTGAAGATTTAGAAGAATTTTTAAACATATCTTTTGAATCAGAAGATTCAGTAACACTGGGTGGTTTTCTCACCGAACAATTACAACACTTACCAAAAAAAGGGGAACGCGTTTTTTACAAGGATTATTATTTCCAAATTCAAAAAGCAAGTCCAAAACGCGTCCGTCAGGTATTAATATTTAGAAAAAAAAAATTGGAAGATAACCAAAAATAAATAACTCATTTTTATAGAACTATTGCAAAAAAGGTTATTAAAAATGAATATTTATCTTGTCATGTGAAAAGAAAAAATAGAGCAATTTAAAATCATTATTGAAACAAAAAAAAAATTAAAAAAAATGTTGATCTATTATTTTATTTATGATACTTATTAAGTGTGTTTAAAACAATAAAAGACACAAAGCAGAAAGGTAATAATATGTTACCTGTTTCTAACCAACCAACTACTACAAGGAGTCCATCATGACAACCATATTTATTTGTGATTACATTAAAAAGAGGTGTTGTCAAAAAAAAGCACACAATCAATTATTTATTACTATCACTTTTTTTCTATCCCTTTTTATTCTTTTTACATCGTGGCTAGTGGCCACAAACATTTATATTACGAC
>JBAVPH010000150.1:0-4536 GCA_049692855.1 Candidatus Babeliales bacterium
GCAGTTTTGGATGAATTTAGAGAAAGAAAAGAAAAAGAGCTAGAAGAAGGGGGACTTCCAAAAGATGTATCTAAATTACTTGTAGAATTTGAATCTGGTGAAAAAGAACCATTAAAAAAAAGAAAAAAACCAGAGACTGAAACTGAAGAAAAAGAGCAAACAAAAAAAAGAAAACAATCGGAAGAAGAATAAATAATATAAAGTAATAGATTAAGATTATTGAAAAAATTGCATATTATTTTGTATGATAAAAAGAAAAATATTGTAAAAAGAGGATTATGATGAAGATGATAAAAATTAATCAATTATTTTTTGGATTATTGCTTGTAATCCCGACCATGTTTTTTCCTGCGCAAGAGCAACTAAGAGAAGGAGTACGGGCGGGAGATGTAGAAGTGGTAGAGAAGGCCATAGCGGCTGGTGCTAATATCAATGAAATAAATAAAACAATCTTTGGTGAAACTCCACTCTATACGGCAGTCGCCGGCGGTCATGAAAAAATAACAAAGTTGCTGCTTGGTAAAGGCGCTGATGTCAATGTACCTGGTAATAACTTTTTTGACTTTCCACTGACTAGGGCAGCCATGCGAGGTGATGTAAAAATAATAGAATTGCTACTTGCTGCAGGTGCTAAGATGAATCGAAGAAATGGAGCTGGTTATACAGCGAGGGAACTTGCAGGTCAAAATGGAGATGTTATTACAGCTTTGGATGAGTTTATAAAAAGAAAAAACAAAGAGCTATTTGAAGGAGCACGGGCGGGAGATATATATGTGGTATGGAAGGCCATAGCAGCTGGTGCTAATATAAATGCAAAGGACAAAGACGATAAAGACAAAAGGACAGCACTCTCTATTGCAGTCGACGGAGATTATATAGAAGTAGTAAAATTACTACTTGATAAAGGTGCTGATATAAATGTAGAAAATGCTGAAGGAAATACTCCGTTAATGAGAGCTGCGAAGAATGGATATCTATCAATGGCAAAATTATTGATTGCAAGAGGTGCTGATGATATGCAAGATGATTTCGGAGAGACAGCACTCTTTATTGCAGTCGACGGAGATCATATAGAAGTAGTAAAATTACTACTTGATAAAGGTGCTGATATAAATGTAGAAAATACTGAAGGAAATACTCCGTTAATGAGAGCTGCGAAGAATGGATATCTAGCAATAACAAAATTATTGATTGCAAGAGGCGCTGATGTTGATTTGCAAGATGATGAAGATGCTAGAGCACTGGATTTCGCTGTACAAAGAGCAGAAAATAATAAGAATCCATCGAAAAATTATTTAGAGCTAGCTAAATTATTAGTTAATGCTGGCGCAAATGTTAATGCGAAGGGGACAGGAGGATTTGGACCATTAACTTCTACTGTGCTTGATGCGGGTGAACCAGAATTAATAGAATTTTTAATTGAAGCAGGAGCAGATGTTAATGAGCGGAGTAATTCCGGAGAAATGCCTTTAATGTTTGCAGCAACACCAGAGGTAGCTGCATTATTAATAAAAAAAGGAGCTCATATTAATGATACAGATAATTTCGGGCAGACAGCACTTATTCATACTGCAGGGGATAATTTTCCAGAAGTGGTTGCATTACTGCTTGAAAATGGCGCATTGCCTGGCATGAGAGATGGCGATGGTAAAACAGCGCGGGAAAGAGCAATGAGAGATGGTTTTAAAGAGGTTGTTGAAGTTTTGGATGAGTTTAGAGAAAGAAAAGAAAAAGTCCTAGAAGAAGAGGGACTTCCAAAAGATGTATCTGAATTAGTAGTAGAATTTGAAACTGGTGAAAAAAAACCATTAATAAAAAGAAAACAACCAGAAACTGAAACTGAAGAAAAAGAGCAAACAAAAAAAGTAAAACGATCGGAAGAAGAGTAAATAATATCAAGTAATATATTAAGATTATTGATGTGTGTCACATAGTTTGGATTCCAAAATATAGAAAAAAAGCATTAAAAAAATAAAAAAAAGAAGAGAAGAATTATTGAGAGAGTGTGAGTTAGTAAATAGGTTGGAAATACATGAGCTTAACATACAAGTTGATCATGTACATGTGGCTCATACAACTGAGACCGAATATTAGCGTTAGTAAAGCAGTTCAATTGTTTAAAGGTGGAAGTAGTAAAGTAATTAGAGAGGAATTTCCAAATTTAAGAGAGTTTCTGTTGGGAGATAGTTTTTGAGCAGAGGGATATTTTTTAGAAACAGTTAGTAAAGTTAACATGGACGCAATTAGGGAATATATAAAAAATCAATAAATCCTTAGCAGCTAGGCAACAGGTTTTAAGCCGTGCGAGCTTCATTCTATTTTTTAAAATAATTTCATATTTGGAAGAATTAAAAGATCAAGCAGCGGAGTTGAGGGAACAAATTCATTATACTTTAGCGGCATATAATTATAATTATGCTGAATAATTCTTTATTTAATTATTTTTGATTTTTAAATATAAAATGATACATTAAAAATTATTGAAAAAAACTGCATACTATTCTGTATGATAAAAAGAAAAATAGTGTAAAAGAGGATTATGATAAAAATGATAAAAATTAATCAATTATTTCTTGGATTATTGCTTGTAATTCCTACTATGTTTTTTCCTGCGCAAGAGCAGCTAAGAGAAGGAGTAGAGACGGGAGATGTGGAGAAGGTAGAGAAGGCCATAGCAGCTGGCGCTAGTATCAATGGACAATATGGAGGAGTCTTTGGTGAAAATCCACTCTATACAGCAGTCGCCGAAGGTTATGTAAAAATAATAAAGTTGCTGCTTGATAAAGGCGCTAATGTCAATGAAATTGGTAGTAAAAACAATGACTTTCCACTCGGTGGGGCAGCCAGTCGAGGTGATGTAAAAATAATAGAATTGCTACTTGATGCAGGTGCTAAGATCAATCTAAGAGATGGGGATGGTTATACACCGCTTGCTATTGTAAAACATAAAAAAAAAGATTATGAAGAAATAATAAAATTTATAATTGATAAAGGTGATCATACTATCAATCTAAGAGATATACAAGGAAGGACTCCGCTAATGGAAGCTGCGTTGAATGAAGATGTAGCAGAAACAAGATTGTTGCTTAAAAAAGGAGCTGAGGTTGATATGCAAGATAATAAGGGTGTGACAGCATTGCTTCATGTTCTAAGTTCAGAAGATGATAAGAGGCCATCGAAAGATTATTTAGGGCTAGTTAAATTATTAGTTAATGATGGCGCGAATGTTAATGGGATGAATGATTCCGGACAAGAGCGACTATGGGGAGGAGTAAAGAACGGAATTATAGAGGATATAAAGAAGGCCATAGCAGATGGCGCTAATATCAATGAGATAGATGAATATGGTTATACAGCACTCTCTTTTGCAAAAAGAAAAAAAAATGATTATGTGAAAAGTATAAAATTACTAATTGATAGAGGTGCTGATATTATCAATGAAAGAGATTTTCGGGGAGAGACACCGTTAATGAAAGCGGCGGAGAATGGAGATCTAGCAAAGACAAAATCATGGATTGAAAAAGGGGCTGATGTTAATATGCAAGATGATTTAGGATATACAGCGCTGCATAATGCTCTAGCGCTAGGAGAGGATAATGATATTTGGAAGCAGGAGGATATGTGGCCGCCGAGTCAATCAAAAGGTTATTTAGGACTAGTTACGTTATTAGTTAATGCTGGCGCGAATATTAATCTGAAGACTAATCAAGGCGAAACGCCTTTAATGGAGGCAAATTCACCAGAGGCAGCTGCATTATTATTAAAAAAAGGAGCAGGAGCTCATATTAATGATACAGATGATTTAGGAGAGACAGCACTTATGCAGGCTGCACTTCAAGATCATCCAGAAGTGGTTAAATTACTGCTTGAAGATGGCGCATTCCCTGACATGAGAAATAAAAAGGGTGAAACAGCGCGGGAAATTGCAAAGAAATTTGGTTATAAAGATGTTATTGCAGTCTTGGATGAATTTAGAGAAAGAAAAGAAAAAGAGCTAGAATAAGGGGGACTTCCAAAAGACGTATCTGAATTACTTGTAGAATTTGAAGCTGGTGAAAAAAAACCATTAAAAAAAAACCAGAGACTGAAACAGAAGAAAAAGAGCAAAAAAAAAGAAAATAATCAGAAGAAGAATAAATAATATTAAGTAAAACATTAAGATTATTGAAAAAATTGCATATTATTCTGTATGATAAAAAGAAAAATATTGTAAAAGAGGATTATGATGAAAATGATAAAAATTAATCAATTATTTTTTGGATTATTACTTGCAATGTCTTCAATTTTATTTTGTAGTCAAGAACGAGATTTTGAAGAATCACGTAAATGGATACAAATAGTAGAAGAAGGGGATTTAGCTGCTGCAGAGAAATTGTTGGCGGCAAGAAGTGATATAAATATTCCAATAATAGGTAAAATAAAAGGGGTACCTGTAGAAAATGCTTCACCTTTGATAAATGCTTTATATTTAGAGCTTATACGAAAATTCCACTCATATTAAAAAGTCTTAAAGAACAGGCAATTTGAAGAAAAGCA
>JBAVPH010000151.1:0-5144 GCA_049692855.1 Candidatus Babeliales bacterium
TAAATCATTAGTTAATACTAATACGATTAATAGCAAAATTCGTGGCGATTTTACAGCATTAATGCTAGCTGCTCATCCACATTTTTATAGTGATGAGTCTGCAAAAATCGTTAAATTTTTACTAAAAAATAATGCTGACCCTACTATAAAAAATGAGAGAAATAAGATTGCTTTAGATATGGCAAAAGTTTCTAATCATGGTGATATTATCAAGTTGTTAAATGATGCTACGATTGCAAAACTTATTAAAGAACAAGGTGGCATTGATCCTATTTCAATGGAAGATATAAGCCAAACACCTTTAAATGAATTAATGATACTTGGTGAAGAACGCCCCCGTGTATTTTTAAAGAAAACTATAATGAATCATATGCTTAGTAAAGTAGGATCGCAAGAAGGTATCCTTGATCCATTTACACGAAATCCAATTCCTGATGATGTACAGAAAAATTTACTTGAATATTTTGGATTACCCTTAGATTTATTAAGAGTAGATGGTGCACTTTATCGTGGTGCAATAGAGATACAGTGGATGGAAAATATGATTGTTATGATGGGAGAGCCTGAAACTGAAGAAGAAAGAAAAGAATTGAAAAGAATAAAAGATCGATTAGCAATATTTAAAAAGCGATTCAATGACATATTAGCACAAGAAAATTATATCTATGGTGAGTAGTTCTTTATTCATCAGGAGCTTCACTTCTTATAAGAGATAACGCTGAAATAAGCGTAAAAGGACATGAAGAGGCTAGTCGTAGTGAGTTTGCGGTATCTTAGCAAACTATAATTATAATTATGCGGATTAGGTCTTTATTTAACCTTTTTTAGTTTTATTAATATAAAGTAATGCATTAAAAATTATTGAATATATTGAATAATTTTCTGTATGATAAAAAGAAAAATATTCAATAAAAGAATTATAAGGACTTTTTTATGAGAATAATAAAAAAAATAATATTGAATGCATTTATAGTATCGCTCTTAGGATTATTTTCATCAAAAGGTTCTCTTGGTGAGAGCAAAAGTAATTTGCTTTTACCAAGAGAAGCAGCATTAATGCAGCAATATTTTTTTGTGGCTGTAGAGGAGGGAGATCGGGCTGTTGTAGAGAAAATTATTTCGGATATTAATGTTAATGAAAAAAATAAGCAAGGCTTAGCAGCTTTGATGATTGCTTCTTATAATGGTGATTTAATAATGGTGAAATTATTAATAAAGAGAGGGGCTGTTATTGATGAAAAAGATGAGAACGGTAACACAGCATTGATACATGCTGCTGGAAAAGAAGGAAAGGCAAAAGTAGTTAAATTTTTACTTGAAAATGGCTCCAATGTTAATACAGAAAATATTCATAAGGAAACCCCATTAATAGTTGCTGTAGAGAATGGTCGTACAGAAATAGTAAGGTTATTGCTTGAAAGTGGTGCAGATGCTGATGCAAAAGATGTTGATGGCTTAACAGTATTAATACATGCAGTTAATGATGGCTTTGAAGAAATAGTAAAATTACTAATGCAATGGGGAGTTGTCATCAATGAAACAGATAAAAATGGATGGACAGCATTGATGTATGCAGCACAAATGGGATTTCCACAAATAGTTTCTTTATTACTTGCAAATGGAGCTGACTTTACTTTACGAAATAATCAAGACGAAGCAGCATTAGATATTGCAAAAAATAAAAATCATAATGAAGTAGTTAAAGTAATTGAAGATTTTATTGAAAGAAAAAGAGAAGAAAGAAGAGAAGTAGTTTCTAAAGCAATAGAGGAAGCAAGACCGAAAGTATATCCTGCAATTGCTCAAGAGATTGCAGAATTTGAAATTGGTAAATAGTAAAAAAGGAATTTTGGTGGAAGCTTAAGTAAAAAGGCTATTTATAATTATGATGCTATTAACAACAGCACCAACCTTACCATTTTTTAAAAAAGTTTCCAGGGAAGAAAAATTTTTAAATGCAGTAGAGCAAGGGAAAATATCTGTGTTTAAAAAAACAATTAAAGCTGGTGTTGATGTTAATACAAGGAATCAGTGGGGGTAAAACATCCTTAATATTAGCGTTACTTTTTAGTCACCCCTATTATAGCTGAATTACTAATAAAAAACCCTGCAATTGATGTTAATTTACAAGGTAGTGATTCCCAGGTAAAAAATGGACGGCGCTTATGCTTGCTGCAATAAAGGGATATACAAATATAGCGCGATTATTAATTGAGCATGGTGCTGATGTGAATCAAGAAATTTATTTTGGTCAAACGGCTTTAGTATATGCAATAAAATTTAATAAACCTATCATAATTAAATCATTACTTGAAAGTGGTGCAGATATTAATGTTCAAGTTTTAGGTAAGCCTATACTTGATTATGCAAAAAGTAGAAATTTTAATGAAATACTTAAAGCAATTAAGGATTTTGTTAAAAGCCATCAAAAATTATTAATAGAAGAAGGATTACCAAAAGAAATTGCTGAATTAACGGTAGAATTTGAAACCGGATTAAAGAAAAAATAAAGAACGTAATTGATATAATAGTATATTGTATTTTTTGAATAATTGCATATTTAACATAATATTGAAAATAAGAATATATTTTATATATAATAAAATAAAAAACAAGGAATTTTAATGAAAATGCAAATAAAAATCTTATTTATCATTACAGTACTATCAGTAACAGTGCCAACCTTGCCATTTTTTAAAAGAAGCTCAAAGGAAGAAAAATTTTTAAAAGCGGCGGAAAAAGGAAAAATATCTGCTCTTACAAAAGCAATTAACGCAGGTGCTGATGTTAATACAAGAAATCAAATGGGTAAAACAGCCTTAATGTTGGCTGCAATTAACGGAAATCAAGAAGCAGTTACATTATTGCTGAACAATCCAGTAATTGATGTTAATTTGCAAGATAATTCAGGTAAAACAGCCTTAATGTTAGCTATAAATACAGATCATCCAGCTATTGCTGAGTTATTAATAAAATACCCTCGAACTAACCTTGATTTGCAAGATAGAAATTCTCAGGATAAAAAAAAGTGGACAGCACTTATGCTTGCGGTATTAAAGGGGTATCCAAATATTGTACGATTGTTAATTAAACGTGGTGCTAATCCGAATAAAGAAACTTTTCGAGGCCAAACGGCATTAGAATATGCAGTAGAATATAATAGACCAGAAGTAGTAAAACTATTACTTGAAGGTGGCTCAAATGGTAACATAACAATTTGGAATACGTCGATAATAGATTATGCAAAGGAAAATAATTTTGTAGAAATACTTAAAGTAATTAAGGATTTTGTTGAAAGCCGTCAAAAATTATTAATAGAAGAAGGATTACCAAAAGATCTTGCTGAATTGACAGTAGAGTTTGAAACTGGATTAAAAAGAAAATAAAAAAGGAATTTTTATGAAAATAAGAGAAGTGAAAAAACTATTTGTTATTATATTACTTTCAACAATAATATCAACATCACCGGCAGCAGAACAAAGTTTGTGGAATGCAGCAAAGGATGGCGATATAACTGCTGCAGAAAAAGCAATAGCAGGGGGAGCTAATGTTAATGCACAGAATCCTAGTGGTGGGACAGCATTAATTTATGCATGTTTGCAAGGCGATCTACCTATGATTAAGTTTTTGCTTGAAAAAAACGCTGACCCGACTATAAAAAGCAAAAAAGACTTAACGCCGATTTTGGCGTTAGCAATGTCTTTTTCAAAAAAAGAAGGTGGTGTAGAACAAATGTTTCGAAAAAAAGAGAGTGATAATTTAGTAAGAGCTGCGCAATTATTGATTGATGCGGGTGCTAAGGTAAATGAGCGGGGGGGGATATATGGTGAGACACCATTAATGAGAGCAGTAAGAAAAAGTAATGATGCCATGGCTAGAACCTTGCTTGTGTATGGTCATGCGGATGTGAATATACCAGAATCTGAAGGCGATAAAGAATTTAAAAATGCAGAATTAACACCGCTTTTAATGGCAGTTAAGAATAGAGATTATTTAATGACGGGTCTATTACTTGCAAATGGTGCAAATGTTAATTTGGCAGATGCATCTGGTGGAACAGCCTTAATGTATGCCATTGAAAATATTGATACAACAATAGTTGCCTTATTGCTTGATTATAAAGCGAATGTGAATGTGCAAAATAGTATTTTAGAAGATACGCCGCTTACTATTGCAGTAAAAATTGCTGGCGAAAAAATGGATAATGTTTTGGAGAGAAAAGCTGCGATATGGATTATTAACCAGTTGTTAAAAAATGGTGCTGATGCAAATATGGAAAGTGATGAAGGAACACCTGTTCAAATAGCAGAAAGAGCTGGTGATGATGATGTTGTTAAATTAATTAATGATTTTATTGAAAAAGGACAAAAAGAAGTAGGAGAAGAAACATCAGAGGCGCCAGAAATTTTATAAAATGAATAAAATAAGTCTGGTAACGTTTATAATTAAAAGCTTTGTTAACAAAATGAAGGTCATATCATGAAAGTAATACGAATAACACTTTTTATAACATTACTAGCGGCAATATCTTATTTGTTTGGCAGTGAATATGTACGCCAAAGTACTGCAAGAGAAAAAGAAGAGCAATCAATGCTATGGAAAGCATTAGAGGAGGGAAATATTGTATCGGCTGTAGAGTTGTTGCAGGCAGGGGTTAATCCTAATGCAAGAGGCAATTATTTTTTAACGGTATTAGAATATGCAGCACGGAAAGGGTATCAAGAAGTAGTAGCAGAATTACTCCGTAATCCAATAATTCCATTGAGTACTGAACAAGAATTTGCAGCAATAAATGAGGCTATCAGTCATAATCAGTATGAGATAGTAAAATTATTGTTAGAAAGTGGTGTTGATCCGGATATACAAGATGAAATATTTTTATATACCCCGTTAATGCTTGCAATAATGGTTAATAAACCAGCAATAGCTCAATTATTTCTTGAGTATGGTGCTAAGACTGGGGTAACAAACATTCAAGGCCAAACAGCTCTTGAATTTGCTAGAGAAAATGATGCTAAAGAGATTATTGCATTAATTGAGGATTTTGAGCAAAAGAGAATGGCCTAGTAAGAAGTTAACATTTTATTGTACCTATAATATTTTTCTATATAAGCTTAAGTAATAACGTGTATTTACTTTTTACT
>JBAVPH010000152.1:0-3425 GCA_049692855.1 Candidatus Babeliales bacterium
ACGTTGAACAATAAAACAGATGAAGTTCATTCTTTAATTCAATTTAAAGCCAATGTTAATAGAAAAAATAAAGCTGGAAATACTCCTCTCATGGTTGCCGCATCCAAGGGTCATGATGAAATAGTAAAAAGGCTACTTGACGCAAATGCAGATCCCCTTTTGGGCAATAATACTAACGAAGTAGCATTATTTTTTGCTGTAATGAACAAACACGAAAGCACAGCTTTACTCATAAGTAAAGAAATAAGTAAAAAAAGAAAAACTTAATAAGCTTTAAAATATATTAAGGATTAATTTGGACCTTTTTCCCGTTTAAAATAAGCTAAAAATTCTTTATTCCCCTTTGCTCCTAAAATAGGTGATTCAGTAAGACCTTTTAAAATAAAATCATAATCTTTAATACCATTCACAACATGTTCTACAATAACTTGCCGCACTCCTTCATTTCTAACAATACCTCCCCTACCTACCTCATATTTGCCTGCTTCAAACTGTGGTTTGATCAATACAATTAATTCCCCATCTTTTTTCAATAAACGCAATACTGCATCCATTACTTTGAGCACAGAAATAAAAGATAAATCTAACGTAATAAGATCAACTTTTTCATCAAGATCTTTTAAAGACCGTAAATTTGTTCGCTCTAATAAGACTAATCGTGGGTTATTACGTATTTTTTCATGCAATTGTCCATAGCCAACATCAACACCATAGACTTTTTTCGCTCCCCGTTGTAATAAGCAATCAGTAAATCCGCCAGTAGAAATACCGGCATCAAGCACGACCAATCCAGAAACATCAATTGAGAATTCATTGAGTGCTTTTTCCAACTTAAAACCAGCACGACTTACATAGAGAGGTTCTTCTATATCAAGCTTAATAATTGCGTCTTTTTCATCAATTAGCGTACCTGCTTTGTTAATTATTTTGTCATCGACGGCAACCTTTCCCTGCATAATCCAACTTTGAATTTGCCGCCTACTGTATTTTGGCATACGCTCTTGCAATAATAAATCAAGTCTTTTTTTCTTTTTTGGTGCCATTAGTCCCCAATATTAAATATCATTTTTGTAATTTTTGCTCAATATTCCCCTTTTTCACTAAATAAAATTCTTTTTTTAGCATACCTTTTTTGCACCATAACTATTTTAGTAATACTTTACTACAAAAAAAATATAAACAAAGATTGTTATTGATTCGCTCTGTACAATATTTTTATTTTTAGCTAAGGTCAAAGTGGATTAAAAAATGTATTGTTAAATTTCTTAAAAAGGAGAAGAAGATGGGTAAAAAAAGAAATAATTTTTTATTTTCTATTGCTACTCTCTTTGTCGCAATAATTTTTTTTCATTCCTCTATACTCTCAACAATCGAATCTTATACAAAATCATTTACTGAGATTTATCTGGCTAATATAGAGCTTGTTGGAGGAAAAAATGCATCACTTGGACAAATGATAAATGAATTAAGCAGTAAAGGTGTTCGTGTACCAAATGGATTTGCAATTACAACAGATGCTTACAAACATTACCTTGCCTACAATAATTTGACTGACACTATAAAGCAACTACTAACACAACTTACAAATTCACAAGATCTTGAAATGTTGCAACGAATAGGAAAGAAAATACGTAAAAGTATTGAGCAAGGTAGCATTCCGGAAGACCTTGAAAAAGAAATAAAACAAGCGTATAAGACATTATCTCAACAATACCAAGAAGAATATTGCGATGTCGCCGTACGTTCTTCCGCTACTGCAGAAGATCTTGAAACTGCATCGTTCGCTGGTCAACAAGATACTTTTTTGCATGTTCATTCCGTTAATCAATTATTTACATGCTATAAAAAATGTATTGCTTCTTTATTTAATGATCGCGCTATTGCTTATCGCATTGAACAAGGATTTGATCATTTAGATGTCAATCTTTCAGTTGGCGTACAAAAAATGATTCGATCTGATCTTGCTTGTTCTGGTGTTGCTTTTTCTGCTGATACTGAAACTGGTTTTGAAAATGCCATTCTTATTAACGCTTCTTATGGATTGGGTGAAAGTATTGTACAGGGCATCGTTAATCCAGACGAATTTATTGTACATAAATTAAAGTTAAGTCAAGGATTTAGGCCTATTATCAAGAAAAAATTAGGCAGCAAGCAAACAAAAATGGTTTATAGCACGGCTCCTAATACATTAACTACTATTATTCCTGTTTTTAAAAATGAACAATCGCAATTTTGTCTCACCGATAATGAAATTCTTGAACTTGCATCAATGGTTACCATAATTGAAAATCATTATTCTCAGCTTAACAAAAAGCCGTATATGCCAATGGATATAGAATGGGCAAAAGATGGTATTGATGGCCAAATATACATTTTACAAGCACGTCCAGAAACAGTGCATGCAGCAAAACAAAAAAACATTATCAAAACATATGAACTTGCTGCCGATAGAGAAGAACTAAAGAAAAAATTATTAATTACCGGAATCAGTGTTGGACAACATATTGTTACTGGCACTGCACGCGTTATTACTGATATTAATGCAGCTGTTGACATTAAACCAACTGAAATTATTATCACTGATATGACCGATCCAACTTGGGTTCCAGCAATGAAAAAAGCTGCTGGCATTATTACAAATAAAGGAGGACGGACTTGCCATGCGGCAATTGTTGGGAGAGAATTAGGCATTCCAGTTATTACCGGTACTGAATCTGGAACAATGGCCATTCAAGATGGTCAAAAAATTACGCTTGATTCAAGTGGCGGAGCAGTTGGTTATATTTATAAAGGACATATTCCTTTTACTGTTACTGAATTTTCTCTTGATGAAATTCCTACGCCACCAGTTCCAATTACGGTCAATCTTGGTGACCCAGATAGTGCATTCAAAGTTGGCTTACTACCAACAAGTGGCGTTGGCCTTGCCCGGCTTGAGTTTATTATCAGCAATACCCTAAAAATACATCCTATGGCCTTAATACATCCAGAAAAAATAACAGATCAAGCAACGAAAACAGAAATTAACAATATTACTGCTGCCTATGAAGACAAAAAACAATATTTTATCGAGCAACTTGCTCACAATGTTGGCATGATTACTGCCGCATTTTATCCACGCCCTGTTATTGTACGCCTTTCTGATTTTAAAAGTAATGAATATCGTGACTTAGTTGGTGGTATTTATTTTGAACAAAACGAAGAAAACCCGATGATTGGCTTTCGAGGTGCATCACGTTACTATCACCCGCGCTATCGAGAAGCATTTGCACTGGAGTGCGCAGCAATGAAAATAGTACGTGAGACGATGGGCTTTGATAACCTTAAAATTATGATTCCATTTGTTCGCACTATTGCAGAAGCAAAAAAAGTCCATGCAGAAATGAAAAAAAATGGTCTCGAGCGTGGGATAGATGGCCTAGAAG
>JBAVPH010000153.1:0-4818 GCA_049692855.1 Candidatus Babeliales bacterium
ATTTAAGATTGATGAATTTTAATATAATTATAAAAAGTATATTACTTTATAAATTCTCCGACAGGAGGACCATCCATCACTAAAGATAAAATCGTTATTGCCAAAAATAACTTGCTTTTATGATTAAAAATAAAGTTAACAAGTTTATCAATTAACATAAATTTCCTTATTTTTAAGTTCCTAAAAAATATAAATAGTCTATAGTTAATATATAAGAATAGTGTAATTAAAAATTCATTAATTACAATAAATTTTAATTAATAATCAAGAAATTGATAGTAAAAAGGGATTAGGATTATGGAATTTTTAACTAGTATAAGATTAATTTTAGGCAATCAAACTTTTGCATTGATTTCCGTATCTGCTTCATTTTTATTAAAACTTATCATTATTATTTTTACTTTCAAGCAACAAGTGCATACAAAAATTGCACAACGTTTACGATTTCTTTTATTAGCAATTTTGAGTGTAAGTATTTTTTCTGATATTAATTGGATGAAAGTTCTTTTGAAAGATATATCTCTTTTTACAATAGATCAAAATTTGAGTAAGTTTATTGGTTTATTTACTTGGGTGCTTTTTGGTATACAATATCAAGGGCTTGCACTTTTTCTTGAAGAGTTGGTGACACGTCAATGTAAATTAACTATAAAGCAAAAGATATGCTCTACTATTACTGCATTATTTATTTTACTATCTATGGTGGCTACTTTTGTTTGTTTTAATAATCTTGATTTAATTTTATTTGTAGCTATGGTCAATCGTATTGCGACATGCTATTACACATTAATTTTACTACCAATGAGCTTATTTTTTATTTTTTGCAAAATCCGCATTGGTCAGTTACCTCATATTTTAGCCAAGCAATTATATCTTATTATATTTTGTCTTATTATTCCTCATTTAATTAGTGATATTGTACAATTTTTTCCTTTTATATTTGAATTTAGTTTAACCGACAATTATACTGCAGCAGGACTTTCAGCACTTTTGTTAAGCCTTGGCTTACTTTATTCTTCCCGTAAGATAATGGGATTGCGATTTTTGAATCTCAGTCGGTATGTTTATGCACCACCAAAACCGGATTTTGTTACCCATTTTAAAACTATTTTAGAAAAATTGAGTGAAGTCGTTAGCACGTATGAATTACAGCCTATTGTTCAACAATTTTTGCAACAGGCATTGCAGATTTCTTCTGAAAAATCAGTATTATATTTGCGTCCCCTTGAAATTCCTTATGAACTACCAGAACAAATACCAGGTGTTCATTATCACACCCATGCGGAGGTGGAAAAATTTTTAAACCTTGGGGAATCAGCAACAAAAAAATTAATGAAAAAAGAAAATATTCTTATTTATGACGAGATTAGTTTTAGCCATTTTTATGATCAAACTGCTGAACATGAAAAATTATTACAGTTTTTGGATAGCATTAACGCAGATATCTTTTTACCTCTTTATTATAAAAATTCATTAATTGCTTACATTGTGGTAGAGCGTCATACCCGTAAAAAGCTATACGATAGTGCCGAGCGAGATGAAATGCTTATGTTTGCTGGTTATTTGAGCAGCACAATAAATATTTTGTATAGCAGGAGAGAAGAAATATTAGTGAAAAATATTGCAAATCTTGAAAATGAAAATATAAAGCTAGCTAAAAAAATAGTCGAAGCAGAGCAGATACTTGGCACTGAAAAAGAAAAAATGAGAGAAAAAATTGAGTATGAAAAACAAATACTAGAAACAATGCTTGAAAAAGAAAAAGTATTTTTTATGGAAGAAAAAGAAAAGGAGGAGAGGAAATTTCTTAAACAAAAAGAGTTGCTTGAAAAAGAATTATATTTTCGACATCAAGAAATGAATCAATACCGTGAATGTTTGCAATCTTTATTGCATAAAAGTCTGCAGCCAGCGGGTGCTATTTTTTATAAAAACAATCGCTTTGTTTTTGGTAATCAGGAAGCAAAAGATCTTTTGCAAGTCAACCCCAATGTACATGTTGGTCATCCATTAGTAAAAAAGCTCAAGCAAGTTGCTGAGCAAGTGGCAGATTTTAAATCACCAAAAACAATTGTGGCAAAAAATGATAAGGGTGAGTCATTGGCCTTAACTGCAGTTCCTTACGTAGAACCGGGCAATGTTGTTATTACCGTTTCATTCGGTAATATTGATCTTGTAAAGCAAAAAATTAGTTTTCTCAAAGATCCAAGTAGATGGGATTATCTTTTATATCTTGAAACCACTAATGCAGGAAGATTGATTAATGAATTGTTACCAGGAGATGGTAATTCATTGCTTCATTTTAAAATTGATCTTCTGCAAACAGCAATCAGTAAAGAAGCAGTATTACTTGATCTTGCAAATGAAGATCTTGCAGATGTTGCTGCCATTATTCATGAAATTAGCTTACGTGAAGAATTACATATACTTAATTTACAAGGAACAATTGATACGGTGGCAATGGCAACCAAATTATTTGGGATTAATCCACTTTTTGGCACAAAAAAAGATGAATCCCCATTGCTTGAGCTTTTAAATGGTCGTGGCACTTTGTTTATTAAAGATATTCATTTATTAAATCTCGAATGCCAAGATTATTTAGCAGAATTTATTCGTTATGGTATGTATCGTGCTTATAAAAGTGAAGAATGGAAGCAAGGTAATGTTCGTATTATCTGTTCAAGTAATCAAGATTTACAACGATTAGTTAATGAAAATAAATTTTCATCATTTTTATTTGCAGAACTTAAAAAAACTATACTACGTATGCCTTCCCTCTCTTGCTTGCCAGAAGAAGAATTACATGCATTGTCAGAAGGGTTTAGTCAACAAATAATTGTAAGCAGTACGTGTAATAATTTGTTATCTCTTTCTGAAAAGGATAAAGAAAATCTTTATAAGTTGCAGCCGGCAAGTTTTTGTGAACTAAAAAATCGGGTTAAACAATTTGTTGTACAAAAAGCTGAAAAAAATAACATGCAAATAGAAACAATCATTGACCCGGCTCATGAAATAAATAATCCGCTCTTGCAACATGCAGCTCGCTTAGGAAAATTTGCATTAAAAGACAAAAAAATCATGACAATGCTTTGGGAAAAATTTGATAAAAACCAAAATAAAATTGCAGAATTTTTAGGCGTAAATCGTTCAACTGTCCACCGCCGCTGTCGAATGTACAAACTAACATAGTTTGTTTTCTTATTTTTTTTCTCTTTAATTTTTTTTAAATATACGTATTATATTGAGCCAACATATCAATTTGCCCTCATATATTAAATGTAGCAATGCTAGCAAGGAGAAGTCATGTCATCTCAACTCAAATTTTTTTTCAGTTTATCAATAATTTTAGTGGTTACTTTTGTAGAGATAAAAAGTATAGATTTTCTTGATCCTGATGTTACTACAAATTCTAATTTTAATTATGATTTTGATGAGGATTCATCTCAAGAATATCTATGGGGTGAACCTCCTATTCCTCTTTTTCCTTCCGATAAAAGACGATATGAGATTATAGACTCTTTTTTCTATTGGTGTGGTAAGGTTGCTTCTGACGATTTAATAGAAGATATTGTCAAATTAACTACTGATTTTACCATGGGGCAAATTACAGACATTCTTATTAATATAGTAGATTCAACAAGTGAAGGCTGTATTGATCGATCTATTTGCCTAGAAGTAATAGAAGAGGCAATTAATAAAATTGATTCAGTGGAAGAAACAAATAAAAAATTTGAACAGCACAAAGGTTTTTCGCTTAATTCCGATTTAATAAAAGGAGATTTGAATCCAATATATGGGCCGCATATTTATTTTCCAAAGGCAGATGAACGATTGGACATTATAAAAGAAACTTTAAATGAGCATAATAAATTTGCAAATGACTCCTTAATACAAAGCATAGTTAAACAAACAGACAATTTAGACATAGTTGTTTGTAGAAATAAAATAGCTGATATAGTCGAATCCTTATCAACAGAAAATGATGTCTATGATACAAGTTTGAATAATAAAGATACCCAATATCCTCTAATAAAAGATGTTATTCATCCAGATAGAAACTTATTTAATGAAGTAGCCAAACGATTAAAAATTGGTAAATTTGAAGATACTTTTCGTCGGGGAATGCTTTTTTATGGTCCTCCTGGCGTTGGAAAAACTGAGATGGTAAAAGCAATAGGAAATGAATCAAATTGCTCTCTTTTTAAACTAGCTGGTTCAGAAATAGTAACTGGCTATAAGGGAAGTGGTTCCGCATCTATTCAAGAGATTTTTTTCAAAGCAAAATCCTCCGATCCTAGCAAAGGAATTATAATTTTTATTGATGAGCTAGAAAGATTGGCTCCAAGAACAATGAAGGAAGATATTCAGTTTGCTTACCCATATGAAGGTCAAGAAGAAGGAAATGCACTGACTCAACTCTGGATAGAATATGATAATTGCTTAGAAAATCATGCGAATATATTTGTTGTTGTTGCAACAAATAAATTTGAAGTTGTCGACAAACGTATTCGTGATCGATTTATGTGTATAGAATTTTCTAGCCCAAATCAAGTAAATGCGTATAAAATTTTAAAAAATAAAGCCCAACATTATAATGTTTCCCTAACCGATGCAGAATTACAACATCTTGTCAAAAAAATGAAAGGTTTAAGCGGAAGAGAGTTAACTGCTTTTATCCAGGATGTAGAAATAAACATTGTTAATGGAATGAGTAAAGAAAAAGCATTAAAGCTAATTAGTAAAAAACAGGAAAAGACTAAAAAAAATGCTGAGTCTTCTTCAAAACGATTTGAGCAACTTACGGATGAAATGTTAAAG
>JBAVPH010000154.1:0-4489 GCA_049692855.1 Candidatus Babeliales bacterium
AGTTTGCGGTGATGCAGAATTTAAAGGAAGCGTGGTAGATGTTGTTTGTGATTTGACTGTCGGCTGTAACATATTTATGAATGATTCAACAAGTACAGTTGGTAATATTTACAAAAATGGCGTCCAATTTATTCACAACTTTGGTGCAGCGAATGCATTTGTTGGGAAAGGGGCTGGTAATTTTACCATGACTGGTAGCGATAATAGCGGTTTTGGCGTAAATGCATTCGCTTCAAATACAACTGGTACCACCAATAGTGCCTTTGGACGCGATGTCCTTACGGCAAATATAGATGGTGACAGCAATAGCGGTTTTGGGCAAAGAGCACTTGCTGATAATACGAGTGGAGATAATAATGTTGGTATGGGAGCTAGTGCTTTAGAGCTTAATACAAGTGGGTCTGGCAACGTAGCAGTAGGAAGAGCGGCAGTTTCTTCAAATGAAACAGGATTAGATAATACTGGTGTTGGAGATCTTGCTCTTGCTCAAGCAGAAGGTAATAGTAATATAGCAGTCGGGAGAAGTGCTGGATTTATGTTAACAAGTGGTGACGACAACATTTACATTGGCAGTGATGCTGGCGCTGGAGTTGAAAGTGGCCAAATTAGAATTGGTACATCCGGTGATCAGACAGATTGTTATATTCAAGGTATTTTCGGTGCCACTTTTAGTGTTGGTGGACTGATGGTATCAGTTGATTCGGATGGTAAACTTGGTACCATGCCATCATCAAAGCGATTCAAAACTAATATTATTGACATGGATACCGCTTCTGATGGATTAATGGACCTGCGTCCGGTACAATTTACGTACAAAAATGATGCAAAAGATAGTCTGCATTATGGATTGATTGCTGAAGAAGTTGAGCAGGTTTATCCTGAATTAGTTGTTCGCGACAAGGTTGGTGAAACTTATTCAGTCCGTTATTATGAATTACCTGTAATGTTATTAAATGAACTACAAAAGGATAGAGAAACAATAAAATTATTACAAAATACAATTAAAGATCTTGTAGCTCGTATTATTACCTTAGAAGAAAAAACAAAACAATAAAAAATAAACAAAATAATAAGAATAAAAGAGCCATCATAAGGGCTCTTTTATTGCTTTTTTACGAATCTTATCACTCTTATTGAATAATTTACAAAAACAGATAAATACCATAAACTAAGCTATAAATATATCTTTCACTTACTACTGCTCATGAAATTAAAAAACGTACTATTACAAAATTTTACCCCTGACCGCATTCGTAATTTTTCTATTATTGCACATATTGATCATGGCAAATCAACCCTTGCTGACCGATTACTTGAACTTACTGGTACTTTGACTGAGCGAGAAAGAAAAGAACAATTTTTAGATAAATTACAAGTCGAACGTGAACGAGGCATTACCGTCAAAGCACAAACTGCCTCTATGTTTTATGAATATAAAGATACTATCTATTTACTTAATTTAATTGATACGCCTGGCCATGTTGATTTTAGTTATGAAGTATCGCGTTCTCTTCATGCATGTCAAGGCGCATTGCTGTTAGTTGATGCTGCACAAGGAGTGCAAGCACAAACGATGGCAAATTTTTTCTTAGCATTTGATCAAGATCTTACTATTATTCCGATTATCAATAAGATTGATTTACCAAATGCAAATATCCCAGCAGTTACGCAACAATTAGATGCTTTATTTGATTTTAAGCAAAATGAAATTATTGAAGCTTCTGCAAAAGCTGGAGTTGGTATGCAAAATATTTTGCAAGCACTTGTAGATCGTATTCCGAGTCCTATCGGTTCTACTGAAGAACCACTCAAAGCATTATTGTTTGATTCTTGGTTTGATGAATATCGTGGTGTTGTTTGTTTAGTTGCACTTAAAGATGGCATCCTTAAAAAAGGTGACGCTATTACCCTTGCACAAGCGGGTACTTCTTATGAAATACTCGAACTTGGTATCATGTATCCAAATCCAATATCAACGCCAGCGCTCTATGCAGGCCAAGTTGGTTACATTATTACTGGTATGAAAACAATTCGCGAAGCGCGAGTTGGTGATACTCTTTTTCACACTAAAAAGTTAGTCACCCCCTTCCCTGGTTTTAAACCGGCTAAACCGATGGTATTTGCTGGTATTTATCCCATTGATAGTGAAGAATTTGAGAGTTTGCAAGAAGCAATAGAAAAATTAACTCTCAATGATGCCAGTGTTTCTGTTGAAAAAAAAACATCAGCGGCATTAGGAATTGGTTTTCGGTGTGGGTTTTTAGGCTTATTACATATGGATGTTTTTAAACAACGGCTTGAACAAGAATATGGTCTTTCCGTCATAGCAACTGCACCCAGCGTTTTGTATAAAATTAAATTAAAAAATGGCGACATTGTTACTATCGAAAGTCCATCTGATTTTCCTGAATCTAATAAAATTGAAGAAATATTAGAGCCAATCATTAATGCAACTATTATTGTCCCAAAACAATATTTAGGTAACATGCTCAAGCTATGCGAAGAAAAACGGGGAGTGCAACAAGACTTAAGCTACCTTGATGAACAACGTGTTATTTTAAAATATCAATTACCATTAAATGAAGTTGCAACTGATTTTTATGATCAACTTAAATCATTAAGCTCTGGTTATGCAAGTTTTGACTATGAAGAAGCCGACTATAAACCAGCACAACTCGTTAAAATGGATATATTGCTTAATGGTAAACCAGTTGATGCACTTTCTATTATTGTCCACAAAGATAAAGCATATTATATTGGCCGTGAATTAGCGGGTCGATTAAAAAAAGTTATCCACCGCCAATTATTTGAAGTTATTATTCAAGCAGCAATTGGTGCAAAGATAATTGCTCGTGACCGCGTCGCACCATTGCGCAAAGATGTTACTGCTAAATGTTACGGCGGTGATATTACGAGAAAACGTAAATTACTTGAAAAACAAAAGGCTGGAAAGAAAAAAATGAAACAAGTTGGTAATGTTGAAGTACCACAAGAAGCATTTTTAGCTATCTTAAAAAAATAAACTTACTTTCCTTTTTACAAAATAATTTCCTTGTTCATCTCCTAAATTAATATCAATACATGAAAAAAGCATATCCTGCATACTTTCAGCAACGCGCCCAACTCCTTCTGGAACTTGAAACTGTTGAGTGTGTGTAAAAAACTCTTTTTTTTGTGCAAGCTTTTTTGCATTTACTTGTGCAACTAAAAATATTTTTCCTAACATTTGATAAATACCATATGTTGCCACTCGTTCCACTGCAAACTCTGAAATAAATTTTGTCACATCGTGACTTGTTTCAACTTGCCAATCTTGTTGTATTTTATTTAAAAGAGCTACAAAACTTTTTCGCCATACATATAATTTTTTTTGCGCAGTTACTGGATTTTTAATGGCTAACATATAAAAATCTATCACATCAAGTGTCATTTGCCCCAGCGAATAGACAAACTGATTCATACCATTATTGTTATTATTCGCTAACTTAATCGGATGTAGAAATGCATAAACCGTTTTTGCTGCACCCAGACAAACACCTTCTCCCATTGCATGTATATGAGCAAGAATTGCCCAACCAATATCGGCAAATAATGTAGCTTGTGTAACGTTACCAATTTTATTGCATTTCATCCCTTCTTTAATGCAGGTAACACTTCGCTCTATCAAATGCTGTAAATATTGATCTTGATAACAGACTGACCATAAATTTTCTGTTTCTTTTCCCATTGTGCAAAATTCATTCGCAAGAACTTGTTGTAATTTTACGCCGCGGTTTATTGACTCTGGAACAGATAATAAATTAAATTGTTGCATAAAAAGTGTATTGCAATAAGACCATTGATCTGTGTAAGTAGATAAGCCCATTTTTCCTTGGAGTAACTTTTTTATTGCAGAGGAACGCTGTTTTAATTTTTTTTTATAAATAGGAGAAAATTCCTGACAACAATAATGTGCATATAATGTAGTCAAATCTTGTAATTGTTTTCGTTGCTGTTGCAGCCTTTTTTTCATTTTTTCTAATTCTTCATAAGCCATCTCATGTTGCTTGCTCTCTTTTTTTTCTTTAATTTTATGAGCAATCATTTTTCCAAACACAATAATAGAAGGTATTACCGGTGCAATTTTTGATAAAACATTATTGATAATTGCTGAAAAATTACCCTTTTCTGCTGTTATTATTTGATGATTTATTGTTGGTTTTTCTGCATAAGAAAAATTATTTTCGACACAATAATTAGCTTTTGTAATGAATAATAAAACTATTACCACCCCTTTGCTCATTCCACTCCCCTAAAAATTATTTATTGAAGTTGTTTTATATATTGGTTAACACATTTATTATGTTTTCTTCAATAATAGGAAAAACGAACAATAAGAAAATATAATATTAATATTTATTCTTTAAGTTAAGCATTAGGAATAATAGCAATTTGAATTTTACAATATTTCTCAATACTAGTAAGAAATTTTTCATACTCACTTTGATAT
>JBAVPH010000155.1:0-2403 GCA_049692855.1 Candidatus Babeliales bacterium
GAAAAAAAATTAACTTTAAAAATAAACATTACTTTTCCCTTGTAAGCAACATTTATTACTATAATAATATAGGAAAATAAGCTTAAAATCAAAACTTAAGTATTGAAAAATATGTTATTCAAAAAAGATAAATAAAAAAATATTAAAAATAAGAAAATTATTTTTTGCTTTATATGTAACGGTGTAAAGGTAGGCGTCTTTTTGAGAAAAAGAATTCTAATTTTTTTTGATATTATATATTGCTTGACAAGGGGAGTATACCTTGATAGCATTTAGCAAAAATTACTTATAATGTCCCTAACTGAACAATACATCTTAAAGTATTGTTCACCCCCCTAACCCTTCAGCTTGTTCCAAGTTGAAGGGGTTTATCTTTTTCTTTACATTCAATGATATCGAGTTTAATTATTGCACGAAAAGAATTGGTATCTATTTTTTTTAATAAAAAATAATCAGATTCGCAAGGGAAGTCTGTTTTTTTCAATTGTTGTAAAAAGTTTGTTATTTGAGATAAATTTCCAGTGAAAATAAACTCACTACTATGTTGTATAACCCATTTATTATTACTCTTTTTATCCATTGTATACTTATTTAATAACAATTCATTTTTTTTTGCTTGTTCTAGTATGAATAATAAATTTGATTGAAAAGAATTTCGGAGTAATTTTTTGTTTTGAGGGTTAGCAAGGTAGAGAGATTGTTCCAATCGCTGACATTTTCGTTTTGCTTTGTCTATTTGTTTGCATTGGTTACGTAATTGCGCAAGTTTTAAAAATGATTGATCAATATGAGTAGAAATAGGAAAATAGACAAGGAGAAGCCATAATATAAGAATAGAGCTGACAGCAAGGAGAGTTAATAGATAGCGAGACAAAAAATGAAGATGCGCAATAAAAGAATAAAATTTGTTATTACGGGGAATAAAATACATCAATATGCCCTTAAGCAATTAAAATGTTGTTTTAGTCCATTGCATTGGATCGATTGGAATGTTACCAATTCTCATTTCCCAATGTAAATGATAACCGGTGGCATAGCCAGTTTTTCCAATTGTGCCAACGGGGTTTCCTTTTTTAATTTTTTCATTTACTGCAATATTTGCAAAATCATCAAGATGAAAGAATAGTGAAAGAACTCCCCAGCCATGATCTATAACAATGGTATTACCACTAAAGGCAAATCGTTCTTTTAAAACAATAACGCCGTCTTGTGGTGCCCAGACAACGCTTTTTGGCGTATTAATTACATCGAGGGCTTTATGGGCATAACGACCTTTATGTTGTGTGGTACGAATTGTACCAAATTCACATGAGATTCGTTCGATATCAATAGGTGTACAAAATGTACCCCGCCATAATTTTTCTTGTGGAGAATTATTAATTATTTCATTGATTATTTTTTCAAATTTTTTATTATCAATTCCCAATTCTTCTTCTTGTTTTATTTTTTCAGGGCTTATTTGTAGTGTTTTCTTTTTAAATGGGTACATGACGACTTGAAATTTGTTATCCAAGTGCAGTGTATTGCCAACTTTATCTATAATATCAACAGAAAAAAGATACTCATTTGGCTGTTCTTCGCAAGAAATCGGAATAAAACATTCATATATTAATGAGTTTTTTGATTCAGGAAAGCATTTATATTCTTGTGCTAAGGCGCTTATTTTTGCTGAATTAATTTCTTTATTTGTTTGCAGTTGAATATGTAGTGTTCGACCTTGAAATACCTTATAGGAAGTATCTGGCTTGATTAATGCTGCTTGTAATGGTTTGTTGTCAACGTAAAAAGCATGTTCCATAACAGTTTTATTTTTATTAAATGTTGAATCAACTAACTCCGTTTTTAATTGATGAGAACCATTGGATATTGTTTTAGTTGGGATGATAAATGGATATTCTTGTTGAGTTGCTTTGAATTTAAATTTATTTATTAATGGTTGATTATCAAGCCAGATAGAAATGTCGCCAGTTTTATTACTAGAAACAGAGCATTGTATATCGCTACAATAATGACAATCATTGTTTATTCCTTGCATTTTTATTGATGGCAACGTTGTGTCAAAGAAGTAGGAATAAGAGGCCCAGGCTATCCAGCAAAAAAGTATACTTAATGCCAAAGCAGAAATATATCTCATTTTTATCATTGCATACCTTGTCTTAAAGCAAATATTAGATGAGGAAATAGTGTTAGTATATCTCTTCTTCTTTATAAGGTAAAATAGAATTAACCTTATAAATAGAGAAAAAATAAAAACAAAGTTTCTATTGATAATTATTAAAATGTTTTTATGAGGTTAAATGACCCATTTGATTGGAATAAAAATTTATGATATAATAAATTCAATTAGTCTTTTTCAATATTAAAAAAAATATTAATTATGTGAAATAATAAATATGAAAAATC
>JBAVPH010000156.1:0-1701 GCA_049692855.1 Candidatus Babeliales bacterium
TTTTAAATTGGTTTCGAGGTATTAAAATTTGTTGGAATAAAACTTATGAATCCAGCCTTGCTTTTCTTCAAATTGCCTGTTCTTTAAGACTTTTTAATATGAGTGGAATTTTCGTATAAGCTCTTAGGTAAAGGTTAAAAAGCAGTAGATAAATTTGCACAATTGTACGAAGCAATAAAATTAGAAAATGGAGGAATAAATGAGCTTGGTAACATCAAAATTTATAATCCTAGAACAGGCATTGCAGCTCTTAACTCTTCAAGGGGACAAAACATTCTAGGTAAAAAAATATGAAAAAGGATTTAACAAAATCTCAAATTTATGTTGAATTACTTGGAGGCTTGGGAAAGAATTGTGCATCCGGATGGGACTTTTAGTTCTGCGACTCATGCAGTGTTAGTACCGAGTGGATCAGGTGTTAAAACTGCTTATCCTGTTCCATCAGATTTTTTGATAAGGGAATTATGAAAAAAATTGATTTATTGGAAGTAGTTTCTAGTGATCTTGGGCTAAGTTTTATAGAACAAGACTGGGGAATAATAAATGGATCATCGGGCAGAATGGAAGAATTCATAAAATATTACAATAGTTATAAATATTTTCCTGAAACAATTAAATACCAACTTTTTGAGTTGATTATAGCATCATTTAATGAAGATTTATTAGAAGGTTCTGTAACCAAAGAAAAAGAGTTACTTTTTAAAAAATTCATACAACAACATTCTAATAATATAACGTTTGAACCAATATTAACGTATTGGAAAAAAATATCGGATAAGGAAGAATTTCCTGTAGGTAAATTACTATCATAAAAACTATGAATATGAAAAAAGATTTAACAGAATTTTATGTGCATAGTGCTATGATTACAATGGAAATGTTAACAAAATTCACCCTAAAACGTTAAATGGACAAGATGTTATTGATCAACATTATCCTCCTGCAAAGTTCGAACTAGATTCATTTTTAAGAATGGAAAAATAAAAAATGTATACACGAAAACAATTTGGTAGAGAGCTTAAAACTCAAATTGAAAAAAAACACCCAGTTTCAAAAATTGGTGAATGGGCTCATACGGTATATTTACAACATATTGAAGATATCGATTTAGATTTTAGAGATATTTTATTAACGCTAAACACAATGGAACTTGGCCCCGAATTTGCCTTTTCTTATGAAGAATTAGAACAAATTGCAGGCGACTTAATTGTTGGGAAAAATGTAAAGCTGCAATAATCCATACATCTAGGTTTATTATCGACAGCTCATAAAAAATAAAACTTCCTAACTTTAGAATTTGGAAAAAAGGTTCTCTAGAAAAATTAAGCATTGTGTGCAATCCATATATGAGTTAAAAAAAGTACTTGAATTAATGAAAAAGGAGGAAGATATTTTTGCATTTAGGAAAAATTTAAAATTTGATACTATATCTTGCGAATTTGATATAATTATAAATAAGAAAGTAAGTAAAAAAGAATATGGTAGTGAAGAAGAAAAATGTGATTTAGAATTTTATATAGAATAAATTTTATATTTTTGTGATTATTTTTTTATTTATGAATTATATATTCGGTAAAAAAATATTATTTTACTTTATTGTTATAATGTTCGAGAAGGAAAATTATGTTTATTAAGCGAATTCTTTTTATCAGTTTATTGATGAATTCCTTTTCTGCCTTTGTAATCACGCAAGGTCTAGAG
>JBAVPH010000157.1:0-6752 GCA_049692855.1 Candidatus Babeliales bacterium
GCTTGCATGTGTTTTAGCAGGTATTATCGCTGCTGAAAAGAGCAGGGAAGTAAGTAATAATTTTTTTACTATTTTTTTCATTTTTAACCATCCATTTTAGGTTTTAATATAATCTTTATTTTTATAATACAGAAAATTGATATTTTGTCAATGATTTTTGATTCAAATAGGAATTGATTTTAAATTGAACAGGACAAAAAAGGTCATTTTAAAGGATATAGGCAAAGTTTAAGACTCGTTTAAATAGGCATTTTATGGGTATTTTTTTATTTAAAACTTAATAACTCAAAAAAAAGTAAAAATCAATTTTGGCAAAAATCTTGCTATGGGGAAGCAGTTTTAGGCTAGGATAAAAACAAAGGAGAAATAATGAAGGGTAAGGGGTTTAGTTTAATAGAGTTAATGGTGGTCATCGCGATTATTGGTTTTTTGGCGATGGTTGGAATACCGAGTTTTGTAAAGTTTTTGGCGAAAGCAAAACGAGCAGAAGCATACATGAATTTAAGCTCTATTTATGCAGCACAAAAAGGCTTATTGGGCTGAACACGGAAAATATTCATCGATATTGTCGGGAGAAGGAGGCATTGGCTGGAAGCCAGAAGGATATAAGGGTGGTGGTCCGCAAGAGCGATTTTATTATACCTACGGCTTTGCAGGCTCAGAAGGAACAAATTGTTTTACGGGAAAATTGAACACAAGCAGTAGTTATTTGAGTGAATCAAAAGCAGGGGAAAATAACTTTATTGCCATTGCAGCAGGTGATATTGATGGAGACGGTAAGCCTGATATTTTAGCAGTTGATGAACATAATAATATTCGTGTTCTACAAGATGATTTGATAGATTAATCGAGCGTTTTTACGTCGAAATAAATAATTGTAAGAATGATTCTTGTAATAAAACAAAAATAATAGCCCCGCCAGCTAAAAATGGGCCAAAAGGTATTTTAGCTTGTTCTTTTGGTTGAAAAAATAATTGATATCCCAAACCAAAAAATGAACCAACACATGAGCCAATTAATAGACTAATCCAGCATCCTATAATGCCGGTAAATGAACCAATAAATGCAAGTAAGTCAAGATCACCTTGACCCATTCCTTCTTTTCCCGTAATTAATTGGAAAAAAAATCGGATACTCAATAAAAAAAAATAGCCAATAAAGGTGCCGACTATACTCTCATAAAGAGTGATTGGTAATAAATGAGCTGTGCTCAAAATAAAACCGAGTGGGATCAAAAAAATAGTAACGAAACGAGAAATAAGCATAAATTCTAAATCAGTGCGAATGGTTATCAACAAGGCAGAGAAAAAAATAAAATAAGGAATAAAGTAATGCGGTGATATCCAAAAATATAATAGTGATAATATAATGGCAGTCAAAATTTCTATAGCTGGATAAAGGATGGAAATTGATTTTTTACAGCGTCGACATTTTCCGTGAAGAATGAACCAAGAAATTATGGGAATATTGTCATACCAGTTAATAGTGGCAGTGCAATGAGGGCAAAATGAACGAGGAGAAATAATACTTATCTCATTGATAAGTCGATATCCTACCACATTTAAAAATGAACCCCAACATAAAAATAAAGGAATCATTATCATCAGTTGCAAGATAATTATAACTTTCCTTCAGATTTTAATTTTTCAATTAAATCATTAACTTTTTTTTGTTTATCGAGAACTTCATCATATTTGAATAGCAATTCTGGTGTATATCTGCTTTGTATTGCATGTGCGATTGCGCTGCGTAAGGATGGTTTGTAAAGTATTAGTAATGGTAGTTTTTCTTTAAATGTCTCGTTGCCACCGGCAGTATGAAAAAAAACAGAGCAAAGACCATAATCAGTAGAAAGTTGTACCCGACTAATATATAAGTCTTGTAGCTTTGGCTCTTCCTGTGCAATACGTAAAAAAAATGTTGAGATCTCTTGTAATAGAAGTGATTCTTTACGAGCACGTTTAATTTCTTTTTGTTGTCGGTTCATTGTGAAATTATTTTACTAAGCCTTGTGATATCATACGCATCATATTTTGTTTAATTGCACGCATTAATCGTTTCCTTCTTTTTTGTGTTTTTGGTTCAAAATAGACCGTACGCTTCATATCACGGGAAACGCCATCACGTTCAATTTTCTTTTTAAGCTGTCTGAGAGATTTATCAACGCTGCCACTGACGAGTATTTCTACATTTGCTTTTTTCTTTGACATGGACAAGCTAATCACCTTTCTTAAATGAATTTTTTAATTTTTCCAATATATTCTAATTTACGTTATTTTCAGATTTGTGTCTAGTTAAAATGTTGCATTGAAAGTGAAAAGGATGGTTGTACTTCGATAGGTGTTTCGCTGGGAAAGAGGTGCTTGCCATAAAAAACCAAGCAAAGTATTAGGGGAAATATCATAATTGAAGCCAATATTGGCTATTTTTGTTTTCCAGCCCGTCGTTTTTTCAAGTACTTTTGGTAAAAAAGCGGGGTCATTTTTTTTAAGTTTTATGTCGTCATTTTTGTGTTCAACCACAATATATTGAAAATACATCGAAAGATTTTGGACAAAGTGGAAAGCGGAAATTTTACCAGCAAAGTGCCAATTATTGCCTGGGCTTATTTTTACATCGGTAGTAAATGGAAATATGGTTGTCTGAAATTTATTAGTTGGTACGCGAAAATCTGAAAAGCTTTTGTCAAAAAAGTGAGTAAATCCAACTTCTCCACCAACCTCAATTGATTCAATAAAATCAAAATCCATACCACCCGTAAAGCCAACAGAAGGATGTTCGTTATTGCCAAATGGGACGCCAAAAAATTTATTCGGATTTTTCTTTTTGCCGGGAGAGGTACTACCACTAACTTCAAGATATGGAATTATTAATAAATAAGGAAAATCATAATTCGTTTTATTTACTTCATAAGCATGTCGCCAATATAAATTAAGGCGAATTTCTTCGATTGAATTTTGCTGAAAATTGCAAACATCTAGCCCAATCTCATCTGCGATAACTTCAAATGGTTTCATTAAATACGTATTAACTTCATCGCCAGAGAGTCCCATGAATTCAGTAGCGGTTGTTAAATTTATTCGTTGTTGTACTGTTTGACGAATGCTACTAACTCCTGTCTGAATGCTAATACCAATATCGTCCCAGAATTGTAAATATATATCAAATCGTACGCCACGCTTGCGATATTTGAGTGGAAAGGAAAAATAACCAAACATTTGGGTAGGATCAATGACATTTGGATCATCGATCACTGCATTTGGGTCAGTCATTATTTGATCAGGAAATAATTGTTCTCGTGCCGTTTGTAATGTCGTTGGCCATTGATTTGTTCCTTCCGGTAGTGCTCCATAAATCAATGCAATCATACCAGTTCGTCCCGTTAAATCTCCTAATGCATCGTTGCAGCCATCAGTTTCTGGAGAAGTTATTATCTCTGGAATACATAATCCATCGATAGTTGTAGTCCCCTCAATTGGCTTACCTTTATCAGCATTTTGTGCAAAGGGAGAAATAGCAAGGCTCGCGTATCGTCCTTTTTGATTTGCCCATTCAATATTACGATATTTTAATTTTTCATAACCCAATAAAAACATCGCTGGATCAAGCGAACTGAACATTGGGTAGGCGTCATTTTTTGCAAGTGAAGAAAGATTTGCATACGCACTATTCACGCTTAATAACCAGACGATGAATGAAAATACAACTAAACGATTTTGTGCACTTGTGTGCATTGTAGACATTCTATTCCTTCTTATTCCAACCGGCTTTCCACTCAGATAACTTATAGCATCCTTATACTAAATACGTCAATCTTTACCTTGACTTCAAATTTCTTGTATGAATCCTTCTATCGCAAAAAAGAGGATAATAAGGGATGTTGCGACCCCTAATATTGTTAAAATATTTCTTTTTGATGTCCATTCTTCTTTTATTGTTAATAATGTTGTCATTGCAAGTAAATTTGCTGTTACTAAGCATATAGCTGTCAATGAAAAAAAGAGATTCATATTTTTAATTGCACTAAAACTAGCGAAAATAGAAAACCCAACAATGCCAACGGCAATTCGTTGTTGTTTCTCAGTATTATAACCAGTAATAAGGTTTTTGATAGGATTTTTTATTGTTTTCGTTAATGAAAGCAATAGGGAACTTGAGCTCCAAATCATAGAATGAATGGTACCAATTATTGCTGATAAAATAGATAAATGAATAATCAAGATCATCCATGGATTTTGTGGAAAAACAATGCTAAGTATTGCTGGAAGCGGCACATTCGAATCAGTAAAATGACCTAAAGGAACTGAAAGAATGAGTGATGCAATAAATAGAGTGTAAATTAAACCAACAAGAATAATTGAATACGTTACTGCGCGAGGTACATTTCGTTGCGGATTGGAAACAATATTGAATAATGATGCAGCACATTCAAAACCAAAAAACCCAAAAATAACAATGCGTGTTGCTTTTAATATATTGACAAAACCAAATGGAGCAAAAGGAAATAAATTTTGTATATTTGCATTCAATAAACACATGACAGTCGTTGTTAGTAGGGGAAATAATGTACAGACAATAAGAACATATTGTCCAACTTCAGAAAGCACGACGCCAAACATATTGAGCAAAATTAATGTAACTAAAGCAGTTAAACCTAATGTGTAAGAAGAAAACATAGGGAGGAGTTGATGCAAATAATCACCAGCTGCTTGTGAAAGTAATCCCATAGCAATAAGTAAACCAATCATGTATGCCCAACCAGCAATACTACCAATCACATGGCCACCCCATTGTTTTGCATATGTATAATAAGAACCTTCTTGTGGGAAAAGGGAAGCGACACGCGATAAGGATAGTGCAATAAACCAGACGGAAATAACAACAAAAATATATGCAAGAATGCCAGCAGGGCCAACGTGAGAAGCCATTGCGGCTGGTGCGGTAAAAATACCGGTTCCAATCATTGCATTCATGCCAATAATGGTTGCGGTAGCTAAACCAATTTTAGTTGTTGATTGATTTGCCATGTTGTTTTTTTCTCCTAGAAAATTTTATAAATAAGCAAAAGTAAATAATAGCGCTATCCTTCGATACAGCATGCTTTTTGCGGCACTCAGGACGAACGAAAAATATTATTTTTTCTAGTGTTTAAGGATAAAATGTATTTAATAATAAGTCTATATTTGTTTTTAATCGTCATTTTTATAAAATAAATCCTAATCTGTTTGTCCTGAGTGTGCCGCAAAAAAAATGGTGTATCGAAAAATATCTTTATATTTCTTCATCTAAAATAATTAATGCATGCTTGATTCGTTGCGTAGCTTCTTGTGTGCCAAGCATAGAAACAAGTTCATGAATACCAGGTCCTTTTGTTGTCCCCATGAGGGCAAGCCGTACAAACCAAAATAATTCTTTAAGTGGTACATTTTCTTTTTTTGCAGTTTGTTTCAGTTTGTTTGCAAATGTAGTGCCATCAGAAAGAAATGAAAAATTATCTTTTATAATGTGAGCGATGGGGGCAATATTTTCTTTACTTATGCATGCCGTTATATCGCCAGAAGAAAGAGAAGGTTTCGTAAAATAAAATGCAAGAAGGATAATACAATCATTGAGAGTTGTCATATCAGTTTTTATAATTTGTAATAAATCACTTAATTTTTGGTCATTAATCTTTTGGGCAAGAGGATAAACCGCATCTAATAGTGGGCGACATTGTTGCAAAAGTTCTTCTGGTTTATATTGAGCAATCCATTTACGATTAACCCATTTTAATTTTTCTACATCATAAGTAATGTGGCCAGTTGTATGTAAATGATCAAAATTAAATGTTTTGATCATTGTGGCAAGCGACATGATTTCTTTTTCAAATGAACCGCCAATAATGGCAAGATAATTATTGATTGCATCTGACGTAAATCCTGCCTCTTTTAAGTCTTGTAATGAGAAACCAAAATCACGTTTTGATAATTTTTTCCCATCAGTATTGCATAAAATTGGCATGTGCCAATAAATTGGTAACGGTATATTGAATGCATAAAAAAGTGCTGCTTGTACTGCTGTATTGCTTAAATGATCTTCTCCCCGAAAGACATGGGTAATATGCATGGTCATATCGTCAACAAAATTAGCAAAAAGATAAGTAAAACTTCCATTTTGTCGTGTCAATGGAAAATCAGAAAAATTGTTCAGCTCAAATCGAATGATACCATGTGCTAAATCAGTAATTTCAATTGCTTGATGATGATCAAGTTTGAATCGCCAAATAAACAGTTTTTTTTGCGTAAGTAAGTGATCAATTTCTTCTTTTGTTAATGCAAGGCAGGTGCGATCATAACGCGGGGGAAGTTTAAGTGCGCGCTGGCGCTGACGTTTTTTTTCTAATTCTTCTTGCGTGCAAAAACAGCGATAAACTAAATTTTTTTGTTGCAATGATTTTAATTTTTCTTCATAAAGAACAGTGCGTTCTGACTGTAAATAAGGTGCATAAGGGCCGCCAATACCAGGGCCTTCATCATACATTAAATCAAGCCACTTTAAATCTTCAATAATAGCAGCACCTCCTGGGTCAAAATTGCGCTCTGGATCAGTATCTTCAATGCGTAATATAAAAGTGCCATTTTTTTGATGTGCGAATATAAAATTAATTAATGCCGTGCGAATATTGCCCAAGTGCATAGTTCCTGTGGGTGCCGGTGCAAAGCGAACACGGACTTTTTTATTCATATTTGGTATCCTTATTTGCCGAACAATAG
>JBAVPH010000158.1:0-5838 GCA_049692855.1 Candidatus Babeliales bacterium
ATAATCGACAGTGCGCGGTTTTTTTAATATAATACTTAATATGGTTGATTTGTTAATTGATTAAGGTATAATATTTTATTAGAAAAATGATTTTAAATTTTCAGTAAGGATTTCTTTGCTGAACCTAGTTGATTTGTAGTAATAGTTTAATAATTAAATATAGAAGTTGCTTTCAATGAAAATTAAAAGATCAAAAAATATGTTTTTTGGCCCACCAAAACATATTCTTATTATAACAATTTTAGTTTTAGGTTCTCTTGCTTTATTGCATTGGCTTACTGATTATAGCAGGAATACCCAACTTATCTCATATACAAATTTTTTAGATAAAGTTGAATTGCGTCAAGTAAAAGAGGTTACTATTACGGGACAAGAGGTATCGGGTAAATTTATCGATGGAAGCAAATTTGAAACAGTTATTGGTAGTAACCCAAAAGATTGGGATAAATTACGAGAAAATGGGGTAGAAGTTTCTGTTGATAATCCTGCTAACCAATTTAATATTTGGTACTTATTCCCATTATTTTCCTTTTTATTTATGATTGGTATTGTTTTATATTTTGTTCGCCAATCACGTAGCGGTAATGGTGGTGGCAGTGGCGGTGGTATTTTTACCATGGGTAAAAGTAGAGCACGGATGTTTATGCCATCGACTATAAAAGAAAATTTTGATTCAGTGGCAGGAGCTGCAGAGGCAAAAGAAGAACTTGCTGATGTAATAGATTTTTTAAAAAATCCTAAAAAGTATAAACGTTTAGGGGCAAAGATTACTCGCGGTGTGCTCCTTATTGGTGAGCCTGGTAATGGAAAAACATTACTTGCTCGGGCAGTAGCGGGGGAAACTAATTGTCCATTTTTTAGTATTAGTGGATCTGATTTTATTGAAGTGTTTGTTGGTGTCGGTGCTGCACGAGTACGTGATTTATTTGTCCAAGCAAGAAAACATTCGCCAAGTATTGTTTTTATTGATGAAATTGATGCAGTAGGTCGTCATCGTGGCAATGGATTAGGTGGTGGCAATGACGAACGAGAACAAACGTTGAATCAGTTGTTGACCGAGATGGATGGTTTTCAAACAGAAGGCTCAGTAATTGTTATTGCTGCTACAAATAGACCTGACGTTCTTGATAAAGCATTATTGCGACCAGGTCGATTTGATAGAAGAGTTGATGTTCCGTATCCTGACTTGAAAAGTCGTGAAGAAATTTTAGGAGTACATGCAAAAGGAGTAAAAATTTCTCCAACTGTTGATTTACAAAAAATTGCACGAGGCACCCCAGGCTTTTCTGGCGCAGATTTAAGTAATATTATTAATGAAGCAGCAATCATTGCTTCCAAAAACAACAGTCCAGAAGTTACCGTAGAAGATTTTGAAGAAGCGCGTGATAAAATTTTATTAGGAAAAGAAGTTAAAAGTCGAACATTATCAGCGGAAGACAAAAAAATGATCGCTTATCATGAAGGTGGGCATGCACTTGTTCAGCTTATGCTTCCTGATGTTACTGATCCTTTACATAAAATAACTATTATACCTCGTGGCCGTGCACTTGGTGTTACGCACTCTCTTCCAGAACGAGAAAAATATATAACCACAAAGGAAGAAATGTTAGCTACGATTATGACCGCTCTTGGTGGACGTGCAGCAGAAGAATTAGTTTTTGGAAAATTAACAACAGGTGCTTATAGCGATTTTAAAAAAGCAACTGATATTGCTCGAGGTATGGTTTGTAATTATGGTATGGCTCCAGAAGTTGGCTCAGTATTATATAGTCAAGCACAAGGGGACTTTGTCTATTCACAAACCACCGCAGAAAAAATTGACAAAGAAGTGCAAAAAATCATTGATAAATGTTACAGCAAAGCATTGAATTTACTGAAGACTAATCGAGATAAGCTTGATAAACTTGTTGAATCCCTCCTTGACAAAGAAACACTGTATGCAAGTGAAGTTTATTTACTTCTTGGCATTGACCCTCGTGCAGAGCATAGTTTTTCATAAAAATGAACAATAAGAACTAATGAATTGGCAAAAAAAGTTAGAGCCTATTGTTCGCCATGCCGGTACTATTTTACTTTCTTATTATGGAAAAAAATTAGCCTATCAAGAAAAAAAAGCGCATGGATTTGTCACAGAAGCGGACCGTTCAAGTGAAAATTATCTTATTAAAGAGCTACAAAATTTTTTTCCGGAAGCTTCTTTTTTTGCTGAAGAATCCGGTCAATTGGGAAAATCTGACTATTGCTGGGTTATTGATCCCTTGGATGGGACAACAAATTTTGTTCACACATTACCTTATTTTTGCATATCGATTGCGTTGACTTATAAAGAAAAACCTCAAGTTGGTATTGTATATCAGCCACTGACTAAAGAGTTTTTTTTTGCTGAAAAAGGTAAAGGAGCTTTTTTAAATGGAAATCATATAAAGGTTTCATCACCTGATCATTTTAATAAAAGTCTTATTGCAATGGGTCTTTCTTATAAATCGCAGCAGAAGAATAAATTATTGCGTAAAGGGGAAAAAATTACGCAGCAAGCCTATGGAGTACGCCATTTTGGGGCTATTGCACTTGATTTAGCTTACATTGCTTGTGGACGGCTTGATGGTCTGTTTTTAACTTATTTAGCTTGGTGGGACGTAGCTGCTGGAATTCTTTTAATTGAGGAAGCAGGGGGAAAAATAGCTGATTTTTCTGGTCAACCACTCGCAAAAGGCTATACTTCTTGTATCGCTGGCGGTAGAATGGTTTATTCTCAGATGCAGCAAATACTTGAAGATTAGCTTTTTATTGAAAAAAAGCTTATTTTTAGTACAATTAAAGTAATATCAACATAATTTATAAAGGGATTGCATCATGGCAAGAATTTGTTCCATATGTAAGAAAAGGCCTCAAGTTGCAAATTTAGTCAGTAACGCGAATAATCGAGTTAAACGATGGGTCTATCCTAATGTTCACGCAATGCGTTTTACTCGAGTGGGTAGTGCAAAACGTACCGTAGAACGAGGTAAAGTCTGTACAAAATGTGTTAAAGCTGGAAAAGTAAAAAAAGTAATATAGGGTTACTATGCCAAATATAAAATCAGCAAAAAAAAGAGATAAGCAAAATACTAAGAGACATGTGCGTAATATTTCACGTAAATCAGCTATTAAAAGTAGTATGAAAAAGGTAGTAGAAGCAATCGAAAACAATGACATTGATCAAGCAAAAGAGTTGCTTAAAAAAGCACAAGCACAATTAGCACGTGCTAAAAGTAAGCGTGTGTTGCATGCGAATACAGCAGGACGAAAAATAGGACGATTAGCAAAAAAAGTTGCTGCTGCTGAGCGTATAAAGTAAGTTGAAATTTTTTATTTAATAATTTTTATAAATGACCTTTTGTTGTAAATAGGTAAGTTATCCAAGAAGAAAGCCAACAGCAATCTTCCATTGATTGTTTAAATTTATTTGTTTGTTGGGTATTTTTTTTTAGGTCAGTTATAATCGCTTCTCGTATTTTTCGTTCAATATACCATAATGGTATCCAAAAAAGAGAGTCAGGTTCAGTTTTATTGCGGGCTAGACCACTAAGGCCTCCAGTAATAAAGCCAGCCATTATTGCTGAACCAATTGGCAGTGTATTTCCTTGTTTAATATTTTGGTAAAGTTTTTCCCATTCTGATTGTGTTTCAAGATTTTTATTTTTTAATTCTGATATCAATATTTTGGAGTGAGTGTAATTGTTATCCATTAGTATTATAATTACAAGTGCTAATATTTTTTTCATATTACTCCTTTTTTAGTCATTTATATTATCTATTAATTTTTTGTATTCTATCAAAAAATTTTCTGCAATACGAGTAGATACTTGTGCTGTTCCAGCGTTTTCCACTAAAATAACAATAACAAGCGGTTGTTCTTTTTTATATTGAAAATGAGCAACAAACCATCCATGTTCAAGGTAAGCATCATTTAATTTGCTCTTTTGAAAAGTACTAATTTGAGCAGTACTTGTCTTTGCATATATAAGTATATCTTTTACTTTATTAATACGCTTACCAGTACCGCGTGTTACCACAGACATCATTGATTTTTTTAAGAATGCAAAGGTGGTGGCCTCAAGGTTAAGTGGCTGTTTTCGCAATGGTTCAGTTGATAAAATGCGCGGTGAAATAAGGTAGCCGGTAAAAATGCTTGCAATCATGCATGCAATTTGAATTGGTGTTACTAACAAAAAACTTTGGCCAATGGCGACGGATAATGTTTCTCCTGGCCACCATTGTTCTCCTTTTGTTTCTTCTTTCCATTTTTTATTAGGGACTATCCCTTTTTTTTCATTAAAAAGAAGGTTAGTTTTTTTTCCGAGGCCAAATGTGTAAGCATAATCTGCAAGAATATCTATATTTATCTTTTTGCCAATTTCATAAAAAGGAATATTACATGATTGGGCGAGTGCTTGTGCTATTGTCAATTCTCCATGTCCATAGCGACGGCTACACCAATATTTACGTCGTGCAAAAGAAGTAAATCCGTTACATAATAGTGTTTCATCTTCACTAATTATATTGTGCTCTAACGCTGCGCTCATGGTGATTAATTTAAATAAAGAGCCCGGTGGATAGCAAGCGTCAAAAGCTCTATTAAGAAAGGGTTGCTGTTTTTGTAATGTTTGCCATTGATCTATAGTAATGGTTTCTAAAAATATGTTTGGATCAAAATTAGGACGGGAGAGAAGTCCTAAAATAGAACCATCTGCTGGATCCATGAGAATGAGTGTTCCTACATGAATATCTGGAAAAACTGTTTCACAAATATTTTGCAATTGCAAGTCAATAGTTGTATCGATATCTTGACCAGCAAATGCTTTTTGTAATGTTATTTTTGCAATATTTTTACCAAAAGAATTAATGGTTTTTAGTTGCGTGCCATGGGTGCCATGCAGCATATCTTCACATAGTTTTTCAAGCCCCATTTTTCCTTGCTGATTTATTTTTAAATTACCAAGATAACCAAGAATATGACTTGCAAGTGATTGGTAAGGATAATAGCGTTTTACATGAGTATCAATATACAAATTAGGATTATCAGGAAATTGTTCTATAATTTTACTGAGCTGATCAAAAGATAAGTCAAAAAAAAGGGGAAATTGTTGCTTCCTTTTTTCTGTATTCATAATTTTTTTATCTACTATATCGGTAGTAAAATTATTATCGACTATTTTTCCTAGTTGATGAAGCATGGCATAGTGCTCATCGGTTAACATCGTTTTTCCGGTTCCTTGCCAATAAAGATTGTGAACAGGACGATTAGTTGCTAATAATGTACCCTTGCAATCACGAATGTTACCTCGTAGTGACTCAACCTTTTCTTTACGTAAAAAATTTTGTTGGCTACGATCAAAAAGATAATGGGTAAGATTAACTTGTAGATAAAAAAGACGAATACTAATAAAAATAACAATGATAAATAAAATAAATTGGATTATTTTAATTTTTTTATTAATAAAATTGGTATATTGATGTATCAAATTATTACTTTTTATTATTAATGATGGTGTTTATTGGGTGAATAGAATCACAAAGTCTGCTTAGATCTTGTAATGAAACATGCGTATATTTTTCTGTGCTTGTAAGTGTTTTGTGTCCAAGTAGCTCCTGAATTATTCGAAGGTCGACTCCTTGGTTAATTAAATGGGTAGCAAATGAATGGCGAATTTTGTGAGGGGTTAATTGTTGCTCGACTTTTAAAAATTTACGAAACATTTTAATAATACGTTGAATGGAACGAGAAGTTAATTGTTGATGCCGATAATTAAGAAACAATGGTTCTTGTTGCCCAGAAGAAGGTGGTCGTTCGTATTG
>JBAVPH010000159.1:0-2423 GCA_049692855.1 Candidatus Babeliales bacterium
GATTTTGGCCCATATTCAAATCCGCCAAATAAAAGGATAAAACCATCATGAACATCAGAATAAGAATAATGTTCTCTTATATTTTTTGCCAATAGATTACGACGCGTTGTATAATCTGAAAAATCAATTTGCTCAAAATTAAATAACATAAGATGTTTCCCTTTATTCATTTTTTATTTTACTAAAAAGAAGATTAAAATGGACGCCGCTCTGCTAATGCCTTGTATACTGTTACACGGTCCATTGAACCAAGCGAAGATCCAACTGGTAATCCGCGAGCAAGACAAGAAATGGTAATTGATTTTGTTTTAAACTTTCGAGCAATAAAAAAAGCAGTAGCTTCCCCTTCTGGTGTTTGATTAGTTGCTAAAATTATTTCTTTAACCACATTATTTTCTGTCCGTCCAAGCAATTGCTCAATTGTTAAATCTTCTGGACCAACACCATCCAAAGGACAAATAACACCTCCCAACACATGATACACTCCGGTATAGGCGTTAGTCTTTTCTATGGCAAGAATATCTTGCCATGTTTCTACAACGCAAATCATTTCTTTATTTCGTTTTGGTTCTGTACAAAACATGCATGGTTGCTCTTTTTCACACCAACAAAAACAATCCGAACATTGAATTAATTTTTCTTTTGCATCGAGAAGAATTTTACAAAATTGCTCTACTTGTTGAGAATTCATTTCTAAAAAATGGGTTGCAACTCGATAAAGATTTTTTGAAGCTAAGTAAGGGACTTGCTGCAATATTTTTAATAATCGCCCAAGTGTTGGTAGTTTATTAAGCATAGAGATCATTTTAAGAATTTAAGATGTTTCATCATTCTTGTCTGCAAGACTCCTAACGACGTACTAATAAAAATATATAATGCCAATCCAGCAGAAAAATTTATTGAAAATGCACCGAATATGAGCGCAATTACTAGGCCAGAGGTACGCTGTTGTGCGTCACTTTGTGTCATTGCCTGGGCTAGTAAAGAACTGGCTACCAATAAAGGCAAAATATAATAAGGATCTTTACCCGAAAGATCGGGAATCCATAACATTGGTGCTTGATAAAGTTCAATTGCACTATTTAATACCCTACTCAATGCAAAAAATATTGGAAGTTGCAATAATGAAGGAAGGCATCCTCCAATCCCTGGCATGCCATATTTACGGATTAATTCTTTTCGTTCTTCAGCAACGCGGGCTGGATCAGATTTATATTTTTGCTGAATATAAGCAATTTTTTTCTGAATTTCTCGTTGTTGATCGATTTTTTGTGTACCATGCAACATGAATGGCAATAACAAAAGTCGCACTATACAAGTTAAAATAATAATAGCAAGCCCATAGTTATGCAAAAAAGAATAAAGCCACTTTAAAATTTGCAATAAAAATTTTGAAATTGGTGCAAGCAATCCTGAATAAGCAAGTGTTTTTTCAAGACGCCCATCAACGTCTATCATCGCATTATGTTCCTTTGGCCCAAAATAAAATGACATCATCCAATTAGTTGGTTCTTTAACCGTTGGCCCTTCTAAAATAGAATAAATTTTTTCATGACCTTCGAGTTTGTAATAGGTTCGTTGAGAAAAACTGTTTGTATCTTCCACTAATGCATGAACAAAATAACGATTACCAGCTCCAAACAATGTCGGATTAAACCAACCTCGCTGAGTATCTATTTTTTTGCGGTCTTTCATTTCAAATGTTCCGGCACGATTAATGATTATACCTGAAATAAGATCGCTTTCTGCTATTGCAGGCATAATTGGCGAAGGATAAAAAATACGCGCTTCCAAACCATCTACTGTTCCTTCTTGCGGAAAAATAGTAAGAAGTAAATCAATTTTATGTTTTTTCTTATAGATAGTGAATGTTTTGGCAATTTTATTCCCATTAAATGTTACTTCATATAAAAGTTGTACTGATTCTTCGCTATCTTTTTGATCAATTAATTGATAATAATAGGGGCTTTCCTTTGCAAGACCAATTAAAAAACAACGATCTTCTCGTTCAGTTGATGAAACAGGAAAAACAGTTCGAATAACATCTTTTTTTCTGCTGACTGGATGGTTAAATTCAATGCTTTCTAATGACGCAGCCTCTGTTGAAAATGTTACTTTCCCCCAATCAGTCTCAATATCAGACAATATCGTTTTTTCTTGCTTCTTGCTATCAATAAAATCAACTTCAAGATTTAATGGTTTAAATTCTTCTGTGACAGTCGGTGCAATAAAACTTTGTTCAATGTTATTTTTTTTTGCCCTATTGAGAAAAAAATATTGAATTCCCCATGTGGTCAATAAAGCAAGCCCTACTACTACAATAAAATCTCTTATGTCCATTGCCAAATTACCTCATGCATTTCAGTGTTATATTTTAAAAAATATTTTAGTAGGATAATCAAAATAAAATTACCATTATTAGT
>JBAVPH010000160.1:0-4545 GCA_049692855.1 Candidatus Babeliales bacterium
ACATGATGTTGAACTCCTGAAAAAACTTCATTCTACTATTTACTTGATGAACAAAGGGAAAATAGTTGAATCAGCTCAATCAGATTATTTTAAAAAAAATAAAGAAAACTTTCCTTTTATAAATAAATTTATTATTGGTGATACGCAGTAAAATTTACACGATGCTATGAAGCAGTATTATTTTATGGTAAACAATTGTAATATTTTTCTTACAAAATAATAAGATTATGCTAATTTAAAATTGTAAAGAAAAAATAAATACATAAAAAAATAGATTATGATTAATATAAAATATCGTTATTTACCGATTAGATGTGAAACTCTTGAACTAAGAAATGAAATACAAAAAATTTTAAATCTTTTAGATTATGGTGAATACGATATCGGTATTTTATTAACAGATAATGCAACAATAAAAAAATATAATAAAGAGTACCGTGACAAAGATGAACCAACCGATATTTTATCGTTCTCTTTTCATCCCTCACTAAAGCCGGGGGAACGAATCCAACCAAAAACAGAAGAAGACAAAAATTTAGGCGATTTAATTATTTCTCTTGAATATGTAGAAGTAGATGCACCAAAATGGGGACAACTATTTGATGAACGCATGCGAATATTATTTGTTCACGGTATTTGCCATCTCCTTGGTTATAAACATGATGCAGATGAAGAATATCAGGTTATGAAAAAACAAGAAGACTATTTACTCGAAAAACTAGCAAAAGATAAAAAACTTGCTAAGTATTTTGAACAGTAAAAGCTATTTAAAATTATAAAATGAAAAGAATTATGCATATAAATAAAAAATTTTTATTAACAATATTGCTTATGCAACCATGTAAATTTACAAATGGGTTTGGCATTTCTGATTTGAATACTCTCTTAAATTCGTTCAAAGAAAAGGGACCAACAAAATATATCCTGTTTGGCGGCACTATTATGTTTGTTAGTAATGGTATCTATAGTTTTTGCCAAAAAGTAAAAAGCGATACACTAGACAATGAAAGAAAAGAACTAGAAAATACACACGAAAAAGTTAAACTTATGAGCGACTTATACAAAGTTGGAAAAGACAATGGCATAGAACCAGAAGGTATAGATACAGAAAAAATAGCAGAAAAGGGTCTTGCTAATTTCTGGAAACAATTAGACGACAATCAAAAGAAACAAACCCTTATGGAAAAATTTAGACAAAAAAATTCAATAACGTCTTCGTCAGAAGAAGAGACGAAAAAATTGATTTTTCCCCGCTAAATAGTTATTAATAATTTAAGACTTTATATCTAGAATTGCTGCTTTTCTGAAGGTTAATAATAAAAGACCTAATAAATTTGGCACTGCTATCATGATCATAATAAGATCAGCAATTTGCCAAACAAGTGGAACTGGCATTAATGCGCCGAAAAAAACTACTATACTTGCAAAAATAATATAAAATTTAATCCAACGATATCTTGTTATTACGCTAAAACTTTGCATGCCATTAAACCCATTACCCATGATTGTCGTTATAACAAAAAGACTGATACTCAAAACAAGTACATAACGACCAATCAGCGGCGAATGCAGGCGGAAGGCTTCATAAATAAGCGTGCTTCTAAATTCCCCTTTAATCCAGACACCGGTAACTAAAATTAATAAGCCTGAAAGAATTGACAAAATCGCATCAGCTGCGGTAGAACACATCGCTAAAATGCCTTGATCAGTTGGCCTCTTTGTATCAGCTATTGCATGAGGAATAGATGAAGTTCCAAGTCCTGCTTCCGTAATTAAAATACCACGCAATATGCCAGAACTCATTGCATAAAAAACAGATGCCCCGGCAAAACCACCTATTGCTGCAGCACGCGAGAAAGCACTTTGAAGTACTAAAAAAATTGCATTTTTTAAACCATTAAAATCTTTAAATAAAATAGATACAGCAAAAACAACATAAAATATAAACATAAATGGCACCAATTTACTCGCCAAAGAACCAACACGGCGCGCACCACCACTTAATACCACATAGATAAACAACGCCAATCCTAAACCAGTTATCCCTTGTGGAATTCGTTCATATGCCAAAATACTTGCCAATGTATTTGCTTGTAAACTTGACCAAATAAGAAAAAGAATAATAACTAAATGGCTATACCATTGCGCAAGAAACGGACTTGCTAACTTAAGATATTGCATTGGACCACCAATAATATTTCCTTCTGCTGTTTGCTCACGCGTATATAGTGCAAAAGTGACAGCAATAAATTTTATTACAGAACCAAAAAACATATACATTACAAGCCAAAACAATGCTCCGGGACCACCAGTCATAATTGCAATAGACGGTCCAACAACATTACCCATACCAATAGTAGTGGCCATTGCAGTGAAAAGTGCATGAAAAGAACTAATTGTATTACCACCTTCTTTGCGACCAATACCACCCGTAAGCAAGTGAATAAAGCGAGGGAAAGCACGAATTTGCACAAACTTGGTTTTTAGCGTCAATATAATACCCGTACCAAAAAATAAGAGCACAGTTGGCAAAACCAACAGTTCATCGTTAACCCATGATAAAAATGATAGCAACGTCATGAAAATGTCCTTTAGTTTATTTTTCAATTAATTAAACTTTTATGCAAAATTCGTCATTGATAAAAATTTATTATTAATTATTTTGCCAAAAAAGAAAGAGCTTTTCTCAATAACTGATCAAAGGATGCTATTTGTTCATGAGATTTTTTTAAATGATTCATTGCACGTGAAACCTCTGTACGAGAATAATTAAGTGACTCAAGCGCCTGTGATATTTCATGCCATTGCCTAAGATCCTGCGCATCATCAAGCTCAACCCCCTGAGTAATTAATTTAGCTACTTTATGTTTTAACTGTACAATCATCTGTTCTGCTTTTTTGGTGCCAATGCCATTTACTTTGCTTAATACGCTATCATCTTCTGTTTGTACCGCACTTAAAAATTCTTTTGCGCTTAAATCATGCAAAACTGCTAATGCAATTTTTGGGCCAATACCAGTACAACTGATGATAATTAAAAAAACATGCCTATCTAAAACTGATGTAAAGCCAAACATTGTTGGACCTTGCTCTTGATTCCAATGCAAATAGGTATGCACCGTAACTTGTTTGCCAATTTGAAACAAAAAACCAGAAGGGACTTGGACCATAATTCCGATATTACCTATATCCACTATTATGGATTGCTCAGCAATTTCCTTAATACTTCCATTCAGGTAATCAACCATGAAAATAATTTCCTTGTTTAAAAGTCTAATGCACTTATTAAAGCGTAAAATAAATCTTTGCGCAAACGCCTAATAAAAAATCTTATTTTTTTAATTTGAATTACCTACTCCTTGCATAACAACATCCGCCAATCTACCCAAAAGCAAAAGTAATTCACTTTTTATCTTTGTTATATTTTGCAAAATTACGCTCGAAAGAATAATACAGAGTCCTTTACAAAAAAAGAAAAATCCTTCAATATTGACAAATATTGTACTAATGATAAGATAAAAGCTAAAAATTATGGTATTTTTATACTGCGGGAATAGCTCAGCTGGCAGAGCGTTGCCTTGCCAAGGCAAAGGTCGCGGGTTCAAATCCCGTTTCCCGCTCCAAAAATATTGCTATATAAAAATCTTATTAATTCTATTGAATAGACTATAAGAAGTTTGCTCACCTTGTTTTTTATTCTTCTAGGGAGCAAAGTAAAAAATACATTCAATAAGGTGGTATAAACATGAAATCAATAATAGAAGGTGCTAATTCAACTATTAAGGCTATTGAAAATGCTTGGAATCGTTCTGGCAAACCTTCTGAGTTTTCAATAAAAATCTTTGAACAAGAGGAAAAAAATTTCCTAGGCATGACAACAAAACAGGCAAAAATAGGAATATTTTTTAAAGAACAAGAAGCACAAGAATCAAAATCTCGAAAATATCAATCAAGTAAAGAAACAAAAAAAATTATCCCTCCAAAAAAAGAAGCAAAAAATCAACAAAAAACAGGAAAAACAACCCGACTCCCAAAAATGGAACAGTGGACAGATGACATGATAACAACGGCTAAAGAATGGGTAAAAAAGAATCTCATTTTTATGGGATTACCAAATATACAGTTTACTACATCTCTATCAAATAATTATCTTACTTTTCATTTTGATTCTCCTGTTATTGAGGACAATACAAAAGAAAAAATACTTTTTCGCAGTTTTGCTCATTTAATTATGGCCTCACTAAAAAATAAATTTAAAACAGATTTTAGACATCTGAAAGTCATATTGACCAGTTCATAAAAAATAGTTAATAGGATGGGGGCTATGCTATTAAATTATAATGAAGAAGCAATTATTGCTCAATGTACACCAACAGGAAGCGGTTCAATTGCCCTTTTGCGAATAAGTGGTATCAATTCTATTGCTATTATATCAAAAATAAGCAAACTTGCTTCAAAAAAAAAACTTATCAATGCGGCGACCCATACAATTAACTATGGTTGGATTGTAGATAATAATAGCAACCACATTGATCAAGTACTATT
>JBAVPH010000161.1:0-1898 GCA_049692855.1 Candidatus Babeliales bacterium
CTCCTGATGATGATATAAATAAAAAATTAATTTCATTAATTGACCAAGAGCAAAGCTATATTCGCATTGCCGTATTTAATTTTACTAATCGCACTATTGCTCAAGCGTTGATAGATGCAGCAAAAAGAGGAGTGAAAGTAGAAGTAATTACTGACATTACTTGTATCTTTGATCGTTATAATAAAATTGATCAATTGTATGATAATGATATTGCAGTATTAATTTTTGATGCAAAAAAAAATAAAACGAGAGGTATTATGCATCATAAATTTGCTTTGTTTAGCAATAATAAAGGGGGAACCACTTATGTTTGGACTGGATCCTGTAACTTTACTCGATCTGGTTGTCAAATAAATCAAGAAAATGGTCTTCTTCTTGCTGATCAAACAATAATCAATAAATTTTTACAGCAGTTTGAACGCATTAAAAAACAGACTTATGGATATAAACCATTTATTCAAAAATGAGAGAGCTAATTTTAGTAAAATATTTTCAATAAGGGATAAGTTCTGAAATGCTTCATTACTACATTCCTCCTTAGCTCGCAACCATGCTACTGCGAATTAAAAAAAATTGCAAGCACAAAAAATTATTTTTTTATTTTTATTTTTTTTAGCGCATTTTTAAAATCATTCGAAAGTGGAGATGAAAATGAATAATCTTTATTATTAAAAGTAAAAGATAATTCTTGTGCGTGTAAGGCTTGTCTTTTAATGAAAATTGATTTTGTGCCATAGCTGGAGTCACCAATAATTGGATGGCCAATAGCCGCACAATGGACACGAATTTGATGGGTACGTCCAGTAATTGGTTGCACTTCAATAAAACTATAATCATCAAAATAATCAATAACGTTGTAATGAGTAGTGGCAGAACGAATTTTTTTTGATGCATAAGATAACTGTTCTTCAGGGGAAAAAGCTTTCATTTTTTTTCTCACGAATGGATCCCGTCCAATAGGTAAATTAATAATACCTTTTTTTTCTGGATGTCCTTCTACTAATGCATAATATTTTTTTTTAATAGATCGACTTTTAAATAATTGTCCAAATAGCGTATTAGCATAACTAGTACGAGGTATAATGATAAGGCCAGACGTATCTTTATCAAGTCGATGTATAATCCCAGGTCGATCAGGATAACCAATAGTTTGAATTTCATTATAATGCGCGATAAGCCAATCGGACAAAGTAGTTTCAGTGCAACGAGATGATGTAGGATGAACTAGTAGCCCTGCTGGCTTAGAAACAATTAAGAAATGCTCATGTTGAGAAATAATTTGTATATTCAAATCAAGTTGTTTAATGGTGGTAGTATTAACGGCACGTTTTGCAGGGAATTGAATTGTTACCGTATCGCCAGTTTTAAGTAGAGTCCCTTGTTTTTTTGTTGTGACTTTATTTATTTTTGATTGTCCTTTTTCAATAAGGTGTTTAAAAAAACTCCGGGAGTGCTGTGAAAATTGTTGAGTAACAAAGACATCAAGACGAGTATTATCATTCTCTTTATTCACCGAAAATGAAAAGTAAGCATTTGGTTGAATTTGGGTCACTACTGTCCCTATCTTTGATAATTAAGTTATTAATAACCCCTCTTTTTCAGATTACTGGCGTCTTTGGTAAAGTCAAATGGTATGTTTTAGTTGCATGTATAGCTAGAATAGATACAATAAAATAAATATATATGCAATACTTCTCGGGAGGAGCAATTGGGATGGATTCAAAAAAAATTTTGAAGGAAATTCAAGAAAATATAAATATAGTGATTGCCCATGATACCCCCTTAGGTAAATCACTTTGGCAGGCTTTGTTAGAAATTCATCCTGCAGATATTGCTGATTTTTTAACTGATAATACAAAAAAAGATGCACAAGATCTTTTTATGGCAATGCCAAAATT
>JBAVPH010000162.1:0-2082 GCA_049692855.1 Candidatus Babeliales bacterium
ATTATTTTAATTTTTTCTTGAATTGAAGTTATAAGATTAGGGTTATCTGAGGAAACAAGTAAAGGAATTGTTTCATAATCTTTTGTATTTACTGCAGATATAAAATCTTTTAATTTTTGGGAAATAAGATGTTTATCTAAAGGTGATATAGTATCTTGTGCGCATACAAATAAATTTAAAATAAGCAAACTTAATATCAATTTTATTTTTTTCATTTTTTTATCTCAAAAAAAATTAATTTATTCTATTTTTCTTAGTTAATATTATAACTTCATAAATTAGGCTATGAGATTTAGGAGAATTAGTATATAGAAAAAAAATTTTTCTTTTTATTATCGCGTATATAATTCATAAATAAAAAAATGATCACAAAAATATAAAATTTGTTCTATATAAAACCCGAGATCACATTTTTGTTTTTCAATTCCATACCCTTTTTTAGTTAAATATGGCTCGAGTGGATAAAAATAAATAAACTCTCCTTCCTTTTTAATATCAACAACTATCTTAATTGGATGCTCTTTTGCACGAATGTAAAAAGTTACAGAAAAATCTATGCCGATATAATCAGCTAGTTCTTCAATAGTTGGCTCAATAATTTTTGTCATTGATTCATCTTTATAAAAAACAAATTGATGCGTTGCTGCATTTTCTAATAATTGATAAATACCTCTTATTATCAATTCTTCTTTTCTTTCCATCATCATACTAATTGATGTGTATATAAATTGTGAATTCATGTTTTTCCTTAAATCAATTGATTTTTAAAGTGCGCTTGTTTCTAGTCCAAGTATAGTAAATTCATCGCACATTCTTAGAAACAAGCGAATATAGCGTGCAAAATCAAAACCATGATGACCATCTATAAAGTCTTTTCTCCATTTTATTCCAAAAGCGCCTACTGATAAATTTATTAAATTATTTTTATTATAAATCCATATAGAAAATTCTGTATCTTGAAATTTTGCATCTACACAACGATTTTCTCCTTCGAGTGTCATATTAAGTATTCGATCTGCAGCACCACTACTATCTATTTTCTCTGGTTCATCAAAAAAATCTGCACAAAGATAAATATTATTTTTTATAAATTTCTGAAAAAGGTAAGCAATATTGTGTTTTTCATACTTAAGATCAAGTACAATATCAATAGAGTAAGAAATGCCCATGTTCAACCTTCAAAAAATTGTATTCCTTTTTTTATAAACCACTGTTTTAATTCATCTGGTATTAACCATTTTGAGTGTATTTCAAAAACCTTATTTAATCCTTTTGCTATCTTAATTTGTTGACCAAAAATTTTTTTTTTCTTATCTAATTCTGCAATTGATATTGTCGCCCAATTAATATTTTTACATTCAATTAATCTTTTATTCGTAATAATATCAAATTCGCGAGATGTTGTTTCAAATTTTAAATGGTCCCCAAATGCAATAATAGACTCTTCTTTCGTCATTAGTTCAAGTGCTTTTTCTAATTCATACATGGCGCCGCGTGCAGTGCCTAATGTCCCTTTTAGTTCGCAGCCTTTTGTTCCACATTCTAATACATTTCTTAATGGCCCATTTTTTCCTAAAGCTCCTTTTACGTTGTATAGCTTTTCCACTGCCATCTCAAGCTTTTTCAAATCTCCAATTGCTGCATCATAATGGGCAACATTGAATGCTTTTACAAGTTCTGGCTTTACGATTGCAGTTTTTGCAGTATTTTTAGCTTGTTCGGAAACAGTCTTTTTTACAGCGCTTCCCGCTGTTGATGGACCTTTCGTCGGATTAACTGCCTTATTTACTTGTGCAGTTATTCCTTCAGAGGTAGTTGCAAGAACAGGAGATTCAGTTATATTTTGTGCTTTTTGAATAAGTTTCGCTGTTTTGGTACGTGCAAAAGAGAAAAAACCTTTAAGTACGTGGCATGTTTTTCCTGTTAAAAATATTTCAGTTACAAAACTTGAAGCAAATTTTGTAATATCGCGGTTTGGAGTTTCTTGATATTGTTTATAAGCCGTGTTTATTAATTGAGTAAAATTTTGTTCCCAATCCTTTAATTTTTTCTGTGCAGCAGGTTTATCAGTCACACTAAGAA
>JBAVPH010000163.1:0-1606 GCA_049692855.1 Candidatus Babeliales bacterium
GCACGCCAGTTTTTTAACTGATTAACAAAAACATTGAAAAGAGAAAAGAATAGCGAAAGCTGTTCGCCGAAGTAAGCGAATGAAATGCGACACGAAGGCTGGACTAAATTAATGCATATTTATTCAATTAAATTTATTTTCGCTAAAGCTTCAGCTGGCACGCCAGTTTTTTAACTGATTAACAAAAACATTGAAAAGAAAAAAGAATAGCGAAAGCTGTCCGCCGAAGTAAGCGAATGAAATGAGACACGAAGGCTGGACTAATGTATTATGTTTATTTAATTAGATCAATAAATAGTAAACAAACATATATTGGTTACACAAAAGATTTGAACAAAAGATTAGCTTGTCATAATTCAGGTAGTTCCCATCATACAAAACAATATAAACCATGGGAAATTATTGTTGCTTTACAGTTTGTTGATAAACAAAAAGCAATTAATTTTGAAAGCTATCTCAAATCTGGGTCTGGTAGAGCATTTATTAAAAAACATTTTTTGTAATATATTTGGTTAAATCAAATTATTTTCGCTAAAGCTTCAGCTGGCACGTCAGTTTTTTAACTGATTAACAAAAACATTGAAAAGAAAAAAGAATAGCGAAAGATGGTCGCTGAAGTAAGAGTTGGTAAGTACAAGCAATTATTCAAATTTTTTGATGAGTTATTCCAATTCAGTAACATTTCTTATTTTGAAAATCTTTTTTTGGTCTTTATATTTTTCAAGTAATGCTTTAATAATAGGCTTTTTTTTTTCGATTAAAATTCCATATGTAAGTCAAAAACTCCAAATCAGGAAGACCTTCAGGGCAACCTTCGGCATTTGAGCTACGTATTTGTCCATAGCAGATAATTGCTCGCTTGAATATACGATACAAACAAGTCCATAATGGGATATCTAGAAAAATAATAACGTCTGCTTTTTCTACCCGATAATCAAGATGACGTATAGCCATTCCTTCGATAATCCAAGAATCTTTATCGCATAATGCATGATGAATTTTAGCGAACTGAGCCCGATCAGTTCGTACTCACCCAGGCTTCCAATCATATTGGTCTAAATGATAGAAAGAGATATTCAAAATTTTATGAAGCCTTGCTGCTAAGGTTGATTTACCAGAGCCAGGGCAACCAATAATTGCAATTTTCATCTACTTCATCCATTAAATTCAGCAAGTAGTAAGGTGAGTACTTTTTCTTGATGATTGTAAAATTTCTTTTTCATGGAATGTCTATTTTCTGAAAATATCCTTTGGATCTTTATCCATCAATGCAAAAAGATGCGCAACACTTGAAAGTCGCAAATTAGCTTTACCTTTTTGAATTTTAGCTAGCTGAGACGGGCTTGAATCAAGAAGTCGAGCAAGCTCATTAAATCCAATTTTATTCTTTTTCATATATTCATTGGTTATATCAGCAATCATTTTTTGAAATGATTTAAATATTTTAATTTCTCTCTCTGCTTGCTTTTTAATTTGTTCAATTTCTTTTTTATTAAGTCGTTTTTCTAGATAATCTTTGAAGCTTTTTGTTTTCATAATTTTATTAAAATGACCAGAAAACCCCAGGGCTTTATAAGCCTGGGGATGAATGGGCATCATCTGAGTG
>JBAVPH010000164.1:0-6352 GCA_049692855.1 Candidatus Babeliales bacterium
GTCCTAAGCTAATAGCAATTGCGTAAAAAAGGATGTTTTACATGAAGAAATATGCATTAACATTTTTTCTTTTACTTTGCTTTATTACCTATCTTCGAGCAGGATTGCAAGAAGTGTTTGGGCGTTCATTCATGTTCACTCGCCCTGCTTACTATAATACTGCTATGCAGCAACAATTATGGCATAGTATTATTTATAATAAAAAGGGAAATTCACTTGCTAGTTTTCAACTTACTACGTTCTATCAACACTCAATTGATCAACGTAAAACACAACGTTATTTTTTAATCAAGGGGAAAAATGAGCTATTAGTTTCTGGTGATGCCAATGAAACATTACTAGCAACAAGAGATGTTCGCGCAGAATGGCTTAATTTACCAGATGATTTCAAAGGAAACTTAGCAATAAAACCGGAACAACAACAATTAGGATTCTTTGTAGAATACCACCAAGACTTAAAACAATGGATTGATCATTCATTTTTTAATGGATCATTTCTTGATATTAGTATTCCGGTTGTCTCTGTAGAAAATGATTTAAATTTAATGCAATTTAATGTCGCTAATAAAAGTCTCAACACACCGCAAGATATTATTGGTGCATTTCAACAACCCGCATGGAAATATAGTAAAATTACGGGCAAACGAAGTCGCTTTGGCGTAGCAGAAATTAAGGCAAGTTTTGGCAGATCTTATTTATCTGAAGACTATTTTCAAATTGTCTACTCGAGCTCATTTACTATCCCTGTTGCTAAAAAACAGGATCCACAATTTATTTTTGATCCAGTAATTGGTAATAATCGCTACATTGGTCTCGGCGGTGCAGTAAATTTTCAAATACTGCTTAATAGTGATCCAAGCCAATACGCATTCTGTTTTTTTATAAATTTTGAAGCAATTTTTCTTATTCGAAATAAGCAATTCCGCACCTTTGATCTAAAACGTAAACCATGGAGCCGTTTTCTCCTTTACAACAAACAAGGAGCCAAGCCTAACCAAAATATTCCTGGAGTTAATTTGCTGACAGTAGATACGGTATCCTATCCTTTTGGCATGTTTGATTTTTCAGGTGGATGGCGAATTCAAAATGAAAAATTTGAAATTGAATTAGGCTATAATGCTTGGGGCCATGGCGATGAACATCTTCGGCTACGGCGTAAATTTACTGAAACATTTGGTATCGCCGGATCAAGAGTAGATATTACTGCTTCCCAAAGCACTATTAATCAGCAAGCAGCTGATGACACCATGTTTACTCCCGTTACAGAAACTGACCTTAACCTCGACTCTGCAGCAAGTCGTAGTGCACTTACTCACAAAGCGTTCCTTACGGGGGGCTTCAAAAAAATAGGAAAAAAAATAGATAGCTTTATTGGCGCTGGCTCCTTTGTGGAAATCCCTCAAAAAAACTCCGCCCTTAAAAATTGGGGGATCTGGGGTAAACTGGGAACTTCTTTTTAATTCATTTACCTGTCCCCTTTTTTTTGCTATACTAGTTAATGTTTATTGCAATGAACATAGTTAAGGTATCTCATTTTTCTTATATCGAGTGACTAATACAATGAATATTTACGTTGGAAACCTATCGTATTCCGTAACTGAAGAGCAACTTAAAGGACTTTTCGAAGAATTTGGCCAAGTAGCATCTGCAAAAATAATTACTGATAAATTTACTAGCTCACCTCGCGGTTTTGCATTCGTGGAAATGCCACTAATGGATGAAGCGCAACAAGCTATTGATAACCTCAATGGTAAAGATTTTCACGAGAGAAAACTTATGGTGAACAAAGCTCGTCCACCTAAAAAAACTTCTCGTTATTAAGATAGGGAAAACCCTCTGCAATTTATTACCCTTGCAGAGGGTTAATTTTTTAAAAATTAAACTGCTTCTTTATTGGCAAAATATACATGGAAACGATAAGATCACTCCCCTTTACATCAACTTTTTTGACTCTTTATTCAGTTATTTTCCTACCATAAAAATTTAAAAATTTGGGGTAAATTGAGAACTGCTTTTTTAACCCATTTACCAATATCATTTTTTGTGATATGATAATTAGTGTTTATTGCAATAAACATAGTTAGAGTATATCATTTTTCTTATATCGAGTGACTAATACAATGAATATTTACGTTGGAAACCTATCGTATTCCACAACTGAAGAGCAACTTAAAGGACTTTTCGAAGAATTTGGACAAGTAACATCCGCAAAAATAATTACCGATAAATTTACCGGCTCACCGCGTGGCTTTGCATTTGTAGAAATGGCATCAGCAGATGAAGCACAACAAGCAATTGATAACCTCAATGGTAAAAACTTAGAAGGTAGAGATATTGTGGTTAAGAAAGCTCTTCCACCTCGTAAGAATTTTCGTTAATTCCATCAATTAGATAGAAAAAACCCTTCTGCAAAAGTAAAATTTTGCAGAAGGGTTTTTTTAAATTTATAAAAAAATCAACTTGCTTCTTGATTAGTGGAATTTTTCATAGAAGTAATAAGATCACTCACCTTTTCATCAACTTTCTCGATTCTTTGTTCAGTTTTTTTTGCTACCATTAATCGTTTAATTTCTCGGTAAGCATAGTAAGCAATGATTAAAACAATTATTATAATAAAAATTTTGAAAATAACATTCTTCGTATCTGTAGCCATGGGTCTCCTATTTTTAAAAATAAATAATTTTAAAAAATAGTATGTTAATTTTTATAAAATCGCAACCCAATCAATCCTCAATAATTTTTTCAAAAAATATTTTGATATCGCCGATCTGACCTTTTTCAGTAAAATAGCCAAATTCTCCTACGTTTTCCTTCTGCTTTGCTGCTTCTATAATTTGGCTTAAAGTAATTTTATTGATTGAGCCAGCAGGTCGTGGCAAAGAAATAGTAACTTCATAATTACCATGTTTCTTTGGTGCATAAATATATGCTATTCCAGAAGCGTAACTAAAAGAATCCTTTGGAAACAGTATTTTTTTCATTTCCGTTTGATCCTTACGTGGATAACTCACTCTTACTTTTTCTTTTGTATCATTAACAATAGTAAGCCGTTCTTGTTTTGCTTCTATAGAAATCAAATTAAACAGTAAACTTAAACTACATAATCGAAAAATAGTCATCTTTTTCATTAAATTTCCTTTTTTTTTAAATAACTATAATTGTATTATTATAATAATGATAAAAAAATGATCATTTTCTATTTTAATAAATTTTTTTAAAAAAATTCAATTATTTTCTTTTTGATTTATTGTAACGGGATCCTTTTTCTGAGGAAAATTCTACTCTTATTTTACGATTATTATGAGTAGTACCCCGTAATCCTTCTACAACTTGAGAAGCAAGAGAATTATTATTAATAGAAAAAAATGAAAAAGTATTTTTTACAGTAATATTTTTAACTACTTTCTCTGAAACTGAACCGCGGCGTTGTAAAAATTTGATTAACGTTGTCTTATCAAATCCATCCATTTCACCTATGTTAATAAATAATCGAGTAGAAAGCTTATTACCAGGTTTATTACCAGATTGTTTTGTATATTGAACATCTTTGTCTTGTGATACATTCAAATCTGCTATTTGACCGTCTTTTTGTAAAAATTTTTCACAAACAAAAAAAGTTAATCGTGCGATTAAATCTTCTTTTGACATTCCTACAAATGCATCCATTAAAACCTTGTGATATGACTGCTGACCTTCACTATTAACTTGAATATCATTAATTTTTTTAGCAAAATCTATTAAACGATTTTCCACGACTGTCGATTCAGTTGGCACTAACATCCGTTTAATAAATATACCAGCATTTTGCTCAATATATCTTATTTTTTTTGCTTCTTTTATATCAACAATGGCAAGTGATATACCAGATTTACCAGCACGAGCTGTCCGTCCACTACGATGGGTATAATTTTCTATATCATCTGGTAATGCATAATGAATTACATGCGTAACATCACTAACATCAATACCACGTGCAGCAACATCCGTTGCAATTAATAGTTGTGCCTGTTTATTTCTAAATTTTTTCATTACCATATCGCGTTGAAATTGCGATAAATCACCATGTAAAACATCCGCGTTATAACCATCACGAATTAATTTTTGGGCAAGGTCTTTTGTTTCTCTTTTAGTTCGACAAAATACAATACCAAATAGTTCTGGATAATAGGTAATAAAGCGTTTTAATGCTTCATAGCGATCTTGTTTTTTGATTAGAAAATAATGATGCTCAATGTTTTCTGCACTACTATTTTTAGATCCAACTGTTACCGTAACAGGATCTTTCATATAATTTTTTGCAATATGCCCTACTCGATCAGGCATTGTAGCAGAAAATAACCATGTTTTTTTAGATGCTGGTGTTTTTTGCAAAATAGAATCAATATCCTGTTGAAAGCCCATATCAAGCATTTCATCTGCTTCGTCAAGAACAACGGTCCTGATGGTACTTAAATTAATAGTGCGACGTTGCACATGATCTAATAATCTACCAGGCGTCCCAACAACTATTTGGGCCCCATTTTTTAATGCTTTTATTTGTTTCTTAATATCAACACCACCGTATACAGGTACAATATTGAGACTTTCTATATATTTAGCATAACGCTGTAGCTCTTTTGTAATTTGAAGGCACAACTCTCTTGTTGGACATAAAATTAATACTTGTGTGCTTTTACTTTCTGAATCAATCCTATGGATTAATGGCAAGCCAAAGGCAGCTGTTTTTCCTGTCCCTGTTTGAGCAAGCCCAATATAATCTCTTTCTCCTGCTAAAAGCACTGGAATGGATTGTTCTTGAATTGGCGTTGGTTCAGTAAAGCCTAAACTATTAATCGCCTTTAAAACTTTTTTATTAATACCAAGATCACTAAAATTCATATAATTTACTTCTATTTATTGTAATAATGTCAAATTGATTTTTATTAAATCAATCATAAAAATACTTATTTTACTACTATTTTAAGCTATTTTTTTCAATTTGTCAATTGATAAGAAATAAAAAATCATCACATAATTAAGCTTACTGATTTCATGAAAAATAAACTTTTAAAAAAAATATAAAATTAGTTATCTTTTCATTCAAAGACTTTCTGTTCTTCTATCCATAAACCTAAAGCCAAGCTTCGCATTATCATATCTTTAGCTATAACCTGCAACCCCCTGGGTAATATTTGAAATGGTTTTGTGATTTTTCTTATCGCTCTGCTATTTTTTATATAATTTTCAACATAATCCCTCCCTATTCGAATAGCACCTACATTAAGCAAGCGAATACAATTTTTTTTCAATGCAATAGTTAATGATTTTTCCTTTTTTGGGTTATAATTATTAATTAAACTATCTGCTTTTCCGCCATACCAAGTAGCACCAATTGATACCCCCGACATTATAATATTATCGGTAGCAATTTGATTCAAAAAATCAATGCTCTTTTTAACTTTATCAGAAATAATTGTTAAATTTTTTGTCATGCGAGCAATGCAATTGAGCATCCCTTTAATTCCTATTGCTATTTCTATGTCACAAAGTTGAATTTCAAATATTCTTTTTTCTTTACTTATTTCTTCATTTACTTCTCCCATTTCTTTTATTCGTCTAGAAAAATAAGCTTGAAGATTTTGACAACTCAATTCTTTTGTTTTTATTATTATCTCTTTTTTGTTGATTTCTTCCACTCTCTTTTGTAGCATCTCTTCTTTTTTTTTATTTTTGTTTTAAATAGATTACAGCGCGTTTTTAGTGATTTATTTCTTTTTATTACCTCTAATAATGTATTAAAGTTATTTTCATCTAAAAGCCATTCTTCACGTGCCGTACAGTTTAATTCTACATACAACTTTCTTTGCTCTTCTGTAAGTTGTTTTGAAAATTCACACTCATTTTTTAATTTCTCTTTAAAAAGTGCAATTTGTTCCTGCAATTCCTTGCTTATGCTTTCTGTCCGCCCACAAAAACATCCTCCACATTTATCATACCATCCATTAGTTGGTTTTCCTTCTATTTTCCAGCTACAAAAAATACCTATGAATAAAAAATATGTTATTTTTAACAAATATTTAATCAATTCTACTTTCCTGTATATGTATGTAAAATTCATACTGATGATAATGACTATAGTAACATAGCTGATTGAAACTCATTTATTTAAAGTCATAAAAAACTGAAAAATAGCTTACAACAAAATTATTTCATATTACAAAAATTAATTTCAAACAATAAAAAGGCCCAGAAAAATCTGGGCCTAAAATAAAAATTATAGTGCAATTAATACATTCCTGGCATGCCACCCATTCCACCGGAAGCAGAGGGTCCTGATTCCGTTTTATCTTGTGAAATTTCATATATTGTTGCT
>JBAVPH010000165.1:0-3713 GCA_049692855.1 Candidatus Babeliales bacterium
ATAACATGGTAAATTAACAAATTTTTTTCTTTAAATTTATCTTAAAAAGAGAATCTTACTTATGAAAAAGTTATATGCCATATTATTAATAATGATCATAAATAGTACAATTTCAGCTGCAGAACAGAGCGAAACAGAACAAAATAAAATAAATCAAAGAGAAATAGATAGCCGAAAAGGATTTTTCGTCGGGGCAGTAAGGTATCAAATGATACGACGAAAAATACTCCCTTCTCGCTCTAGACCTTCAATTTCTCAAATTTTTGTAAAAGCCCATAATCAATGCAACAGATTTAACTCTTTTTTTAAAAATTTATCTTTAGCTATATCTTCAAAAGATAATATAGAAGAGTACCTGCTTCTTACAGGTTGTCCCAACAAGTTAATTCATGACTTAAAGATTATTGTAAACATTTTTTTCGAATCTAAAGATTTAAAAAAAGCCCTAGAACTCATTGAATATTCCCACAAAGACAATCTACATTCTTTGAGTTTTTCCTTCCCTTTACTCGGCGCCATGGTAAGTACAAACGAATTAGGTTATAAAGATATTCCAATAGCAGCTGGCCTTACCAGTCACAAGGTACAAGAAAATTTTTATAAACAATTAAATAAGTTTCTGCAAAATAACGAAGAAAAAGATTTTCAGTTAGCTAAAATTTTTAAAAAAGAGACGATAGCATATATATTTAATAATCTTAATAATCAAAACAGCAAAAAATAGTAAAAATCAAAACATCGTTTTTATCACGATCCAAAGAGAATTACTCGCAAACACTCCTGACCAAAAGGGATAACATTCTTCTGCTTGTGGTACAATACGTGCCAAAAATCCGCCAGCAATCAGTCCTAAAGAAAAATTAATTGGCATTAACAGACCACCAAGCACAAGCATTGGATTTATTTTTACATATTTCAATAAAAAACCAACAAGGGTGCCAATAAATAATATCCAATAATCAAAGTGTTTTGCATAAATTAATAATTGCCGTGCCTGTGCACGTTGTGCAAATAATTCTGGTGAGCCAAGTGTTAAGTGGTTAATAAGTAGCCAAAAAATAAAGCCAACAACAAGTGCACTTATTCCTAATCCAAGATATTGAAATCGCTTCAATTGAATATGATTCGTAGCAGAAAGCTGTGCCACCTTTCGGCCAAATAAAATATCAGTTGCAACGCCACCACATATTTCAACAAATGTTGCAATAAAAACCAAGTGAACGGAATCAAGGTTAAATAAAAACATTGCAGGAACCATTACAAACGTAGCAAAACGTCCTAATAATGCTAATCCAATTTTGCCTGCAATAGAAATAATTTGGTAGGTATAGATACTAGTGAATAAAATAAGGTAGACTTGCGCCAATAAACTAAATTGCAAGTAATGTAAAAATATTGTCAAGAATAATAATATCGCACTCAATTCCAATATATAAAAAAAAGTATGATGACAATCTTTTATTATTGACCTATTAACCATATCTTTATTTTTGATTTTTCTTACTATTCGCCATAATTGCTTGGGTAAATTCATAAAACTATTTAATAGCCCCGAAAGAACAATACCGCTACAAAAGGCTAATGAAAACTCAACATTTGAAAGATAGGAAAAAAAAGAAGCGTGCAATGGATTAATTAGTATTATTTTCATAACAATACCCACAGCAAGGGGTAATGCAATAACATGACCGGTAACAAAACCAATTGCCCAGAGTAATGGCCACACATCTAATTGTATCAATGGAATAACAAAAACACCCGCTTGCGTTGAAGATAATAACATGATTGTTTTTGGAATAATGCCAGCAAAAAAGCGAGTACCATCTTGCAATAAGCAAAAAATAAGCGTGCCGATAAACCCAATCATTAATTCATATGCTTTCTTAACCTGTTCTTGCACAGTGATCATTTTATAAATTAATTGCCCAATCGGAAACGCAAGTTTTTCCTGTACAATTAATTTATGTTCGGTAACATTTGCAATCCAGATACCAAGCCATCCTGCCCCAAGTACCAAGCCAGTTAAAATACTGGCAAAATAAATTGGCCTCGCCATCCAAGCAGAAAATAATGTTGGATTTAAAAAATAGAGTGTCGGAAAAGAAAAGCCACAAGCTGTTGCAACAATACCACCAATCGAACCCGAAACAACTGATAAAATTATTGCGCTCTGCGCTGGTTTTTTATAAAACAAACGAAATAATAAAAGGGAAAAAAGAACAAGCGTTGGCGCTATCCAAGGGCCAATGGGCGTCGCCATTGCTATGTAACTCATAATAGCAGTGGAAACTATTGATAATAATATACTAATAAAAATGGTAATGAATGTCATGATGTAATTTTTCTGAAAAACATACTATGAAATTTATTAATAGTTAAAAAATTTACTTATTTAAAATTAAAATTTTTTTATTAATTTTATAATAAATAAAAAATCCCCAATATAAAATCGGGGATTACATGAATTGGTAACTTTACCAAGAAACCATCGTTATTATAGCAAGAAAAAACATTTTAACAAAGAGAGTTTTTTCGTTTTTTTTTCACCTTTTATACAAAAAAAATGGGTTAACTCTTTTTCCCAACAGCTTTTTTTGCTATAGTTATTATTACACTTTTATTTATCATATCTTTGTCTTTTGCTATACAACTGGAAAAACATGACATTAATTATTCTTTTATATGCATTATTTGCAAGCTCATTTTCTATGGGAAAAATATTATTACGTTACACTGAGCCAATCTTTTTAACTGGCTCTCGTATGTCTATTGCGGGTATTATTTTACTTGCATATCAATATTTTTGCCCAATTGCTTCCTTTCGATTTAAAAAAAAGCATTGGAAACTATATGCACAAATTACTCTATTTGGTATCTATTTTAATTATATCCTTCGTTTTTGGGCATTAGATTATTTACCGTCTTCAAAAACAAGCTTTTTTTACAATTTTTCTCCCCTTATTTCTGCACTTTATTCTTATTTAATTTTTAATGAAAAATTAACAAAACGCCAGTGGATCGGATTAACAATTGGCTTTGTTGGCATGATTCCTCTTCTCATAGGTAGCTCACCAGATGAGCAAAAAACCGGTGAATGGTTTTTTATTTCTTTGCCAGAACTTGCAGTAATCGGCTCTGTTGCATTGCATAGTTATAGTTGGATCATTGTGCGAAAATTGGTCAGAGAAAAAAGTTATTCACCAATAATGGTTAATGGCCTTTGTATGACATTCGGTGGTTTGTTAGCGCTTGCTACCTCATTACCGGTAGAAGGATTTTTACCAGTTAACAATTATTCATCATTTTTTGGGTGGCTTACATTAGTGATACTTATTAGCAACATTATTTGTCATAATTTATATGGCCACTTACTTAAAAAGTACTCAGCGACTTTTTTATCATTCGCTGGATTTTTAGCTCCTATTTTTGCTTCATTATATGGTTGGGCATTTTTACAAGAAAAAATTACTTGGAATCTTTATCTTTCTGGTGCTATTGTCCTACTTGGTCTTTATCTTTTTTATCGTGATGAGCATGAAGAAGTTCCTGACCAAACCGTCCCGTAGTAAAATTAATTTTTTTTAATCTAAGAGCTTATACGAAAATTCCACTCATATTAAAAAGTCTTAAAGAACAGGCAATTTGAAGAAAAGCAAGGCTGGATTCATAAGTTTTATTCCAACAAATTTTAATACCTCGAAACCAATTTAAAA
>JBAVPH010000166.1:0-2683 GCA_049692855.1 Candidatus Babeliales bacterium
TTTTAAATTGGTTTCGAGGTATTAAAATTTGTTGGAATAAAACTTATGAATCCAGCCTTGCTTTTCTTCAAATTGCCTGTTCTTTAAGACTTTTTAATATGAGTGGAATTTTCGTATAAGCTCTTAATGCACAGAGCATGAATTATCAAATCTGCTATAAAGTGGCTTAAATAGAAGAGACTAACCCATACCTCCAATACAATAAGCCAAATATGATATCGACAAAATTTTTTGCGGCAAATGGAGGAGAGGGTGGGATTCGAACCCACGATCCCGATCACTCGGAATAACGGTTTTCAAGACCGTCGCATTCGGCCACTCTGCCACCTCTCCAAAATGGCGCGCCTGAGAGGAGTTGAACCCCTAACCTTCAGATCCGTAGTCTGACGCTCTGTCCAATTGAGCTACAGGCGCAAAAATGTCAAAATAATGAAAAATTTATGGTGGAGAGAGAGGGATTCGAACCCTCGTGCCCGGTTTCCCAGACTCTTGCTTAGCAGGCAAGTGCTTTAAGCCGCTCAGCCATCTCTCCAAGCTATTTTTAGTTAATAATTTTTTACGAAAAAGAATAAATTTATTACTTTTTTGCAAGTAATATTCTCAATTTTTAGCTCTAGTATAGTCTGTTTTTTATTAGTTGTACATGTAAAATTAAAAAGTAAATAGTAAAAAAATGAAAAAAGGAACAAAAATGCCTTTAATTATTGATATAAAGGTGGTGCCAAATGCCGGGAAAGTTGCTTTTAAAATCGATAAAGGAGGACAGCTCAAGTGCTATCTTAAAAATCCAGCTGAGCAGGGAAAAGCAAATAAAGAACTCATTAAGTTGCTTGCAAAATCATTAAAAATTGCGCCAAATAATATTGTTATTATGACTGGAAAAACAAGTCGGAAAAAACGAATACGAATTGACCAAGAAATAACTCTAGCCATGCTGTTGGCTGCACTCGGTATAGATTGGCAATATTCAGTATTTGATAAGTGACAAATTGACTTTTTAAGTTATTTTTATTACTTTATAATTAAATCTTTTTTTTATATATATTAAATATTAAAAACAAATAGGATAATTATGACAAATAGAAAATTTAAAAAAACAGTTTTCTTGCTTAATGCATTCGTTAGTATTGTTTCTCAATCTGCAGTAACTGATTGGGATTGGTGGTCTTGCATAAATACTGACGCAGTAGAGATACCGGCCCATTTTTTATGGGGCACAGCCATATCTGAATATCAAAATTCTGGTGCCGATTGTTGTACAAATACAAATTGGTCAAAATGGGAAGATGAAAAAAAGATAGAAAAATCAGGTAAAGCATGTGATTTCTGGAATCGCTACCCAGAGGATATTGAATTAATAAAAAATCTTGGTGTTAATTCATTTCGGTTTTCAGTTGAATGGTGCAAAATAGAGCCTGAAGAAGGAAAATTTAATAAGGCTGCGCTGGATCATTATGTTGATCTTTGTGACAAATTGATAGAAGCGGGTATTACCCCGATGATCACATTGCATCATTTTGTAAATCCTTCTTGGTTTGATGAAAAAGGTGGTTTTGAAGAAGAAAAAAATCTCTACTATTTTGAGCGCTTTTGTATAAAAGTTTTTGAACACCTTAGCGGCAAGGTCAATTTATGGTGTACCATTAATGAACCGACTATTTATGTTTTCCAAGGATATTTGCGTGGCGTATTTCCACCAGGAAAATTAATGAATATGCCACTTGCATTGCGTGTGCTTAAAAATTTATTGCAAGTACATACACACGTATATCATTCGTTAAAATCAATGCCACACGGTGATACAGCGCAGATTGGACTTGTACATCAGTACCTTGTTTTTGAGCCATATACATCTTGGAACCCATTGGAACGTGTACCTGGTCTATTGTTTAATTATGTATTAAATACTGGCGTCTTAAAATTTTTAAAAACAGGAACATTTAATATAAAAATTCCTGGCTTAGGAGAATTTTTTTCTTACACAGCGCCGAAAGACAAACCGTTAATGGATTTTATTGGTCTTAATTATTATTCACATCCATTAATGAAAGGACAATTGAGCTTCAGAGATCCTTTAATTACTACGAATTATGCAAATGAAGTGATGACTGATATGCCATACAGAATGTGTCCTGTTGGGTTTTACAAAGCAATTAAGCATATGAGTGAATTTAATGTACCAATTTACATTACTGAAAATGGTATTGCTGATGCACAAGATAAAAATCGTGAAACCTTTTTACGTCAGTATATTTTTGCGATGCAGAAAGCAATTGATGAAGGATGTGATGTTCGTGGGTATTATTATTGGTCATTGATGGATAACTATGAATGGGATATGGGTTATAGCATGAAGTTTGGTTTATATGCAGTTGATCATGATACACAAGAACGAGCTTTGCGAACAAGCGCTCATTATTATAAAAATATTATTGCACAATCAAAAGCTGCATAACATATTATCCATATGAAAGAATATATAATTTATTTTATATATTCTTTCATTATTTTTACGACTGTAAAGATAGTTGGGTATTATTCTGCATTACAAAATAATAAAAAGAATAGCCATGCAATATTGGGGATTCTACTGCTCAAGAAATGTGGGTTTATCTTTGTGGTTTAACAAGAGATTTTAACGCACCAGAAGAAGTTGAATGTAGAAAGGTTATTAATCAAATTG
>JBAVPH010000167.1:0-3769 GCA_049692855.1 Candidatus Babeliales bacterium
GCCAAAAGTTGACAATCCTGATCGCCTTATTTTTGATTTAGATCCTTGCGTTGGTGTAACATTAGCAACAATAAAATGGACAGCAAAAAAAATTAAAGAGGTGTTGGAAAAATGTGGCTTAAAGCCGTTTGTTATGACAACAGGTTCGCGTGGTTTTCATGTTGTGTTGTCGTTAAAAAATATTCATACATTTGAGTATACGCGAACATTTGCCTACGATGTTGCACGGCTACTTGTGCATCGCTACCCAGAAAAACTGACTATTGAAATTCGAAAAGAAAAACGTGGTAAGCGTGTTTTTCTTGATACCTTGCGTAATGCATTTGGACAAACTGGTGTTGCTCCTTACAGTGTGCGTGCAAAACCGGGAGCGCCTATTGCAACACCGATTGAATGGAAAGAATTATTTGGAAAAGTTAAACCACAATCATACACAATAAAAAATATATTTCGTCGTCTAAGTCATAAAAAAGATCCATGGCTTTCTATTGATCGTACTGCAGTAACATTAAAAGAAGCACGAAAAAAGTTAGATAAATTATTGTGGGAAGATAACTTGCAATAAGTTAATAAAAACTTGTTTTTTGCATTATATACTTTAACCTTTTGTTAAATATTTATTTTAGTAATTAATTTTAAAGGATATGATTATGCAAACAAAACAGAAAAAAATATTTTTTTCTTTATTTTTTCTTTTAACAATAGTACCAATCACAATAAATACTGCAGCGGCTGAAACAGAACAAGGATATGAACGAATTTCTGAGAAAAGTAATCTAAATGTATTTGATGTATGCGATCTTTATTGCACCGCAACTGATATTGAAGAACAAACAATGGGAGTTACGTCATTAATGAAAGCAGCACATTTAAATGATCAAGAAGAAATTATTTATCAACTTGGACAAGATACTGATGTAGACGAAGAAGATCATTATGGTCGAACGGCGATATTTTTTGCCTTAGAAAGAGAAAGCTTAGACGCACTTACCTTGTTAATTGGTGCTGATGCTGATTTACGTAAACGGACAAAAGAAGGACATTCTATATTAGACTTAGCATTGTTGCAATTGATGTTGAAAGACACTATTGTATCTGGCAAAGCAGGAAGGCTTAATCTGCGAGATGAAGAAATTTTTCAAAAAGAAAGGGCAATAGTTGAATTGTTATTTTCAAAAGGAGATGAAGAAACAAAAACGCGGGCCTGGCAATTTATTGCCAGCATTAACCCTCACTTTGTGTAAAAATTGTTTTTTAAACAAAAAAAAGGAAAGTAGGAGAAGCTATGATTATTGTTCTTATTGCAAGCATTGGTTTTTTAATTTCACTATATGCTTATTATGTGGAAAAAAAGATAAAAAAAGATCCGACCTATAAGCCAATGTGTGATATTTCTGATCATATATCTTGTTCTAAGCCTATAAAAAGTCAATGGGGCAACTTATTTCTTGTTTCAAATGCGTTTATCGGTATTATTTTTTACGTTGTTGTTTTGTTGTTATATTTTTTCAATTATACTAGGCTTCTCTTTTATAGTGCAGTTGTAGCAGTTGGCATATCTGTTGCATTTGCCTACATTTTGTTTTTTAAGATTAAAGTAATATGTTTGCTTTGTTGTTGCATTTATATCATTAATATATTGTTGTTATTTATAAGTTATAAAATGTATAAATAAAAGATAATTGTGCAAATTATCAAGAAAAATCGAACTTTACCAAAGAGGGGTTTTAAATGAAATTATTTCTTGACACGGCAGATATCGAAGTAATAAAAAAGTGGGCAAAAACTGGTATTATTGATGGTGTAACCACGAACCCCTCTCATTTGAGTAAAGAGAAAATTGATCCAAAAAAGCGAATTCTTGAAATTTGTTCATTGTTACCGACAGGAGAAATTAGTGTTGAGGTAACAGAAAAGGAACCGCAAGCAGTTTATAAGCAGGCAAAAAGAATTGCGCAATTAGCTGAGAATATTCTGGTGAAAATTCCATGTCATAAAGATTATTATGCGGTGATTAAACAGCTTGTTGATGAAGGAGTAAAGCTCAATATTACTTTGGTGTTTAGTCTGATTCAGGGAGTAATGATGAGCAAATTAGGGGTATTTTATATTTCTCCATTTATTGGAAGATGGGATGATATCGATGTTAATGGTGTGCACATATTGCAAGAAATGAGGCAGGTTATTTACCAATATGGTTTTGACACCGGTATTTTAGCCGCGTCACTTCGTCATGTTCGTCATTTGCATGACGCACTTATGGTAGGTGCCGATGCAGCTACGGTGCCAAGTGCTGTTTTAGAACAAGCACTTGAGCATCCACTGACCGATCGTGGTATTGCAAAATTTGATGCCGATTGGCAGAAGTTAGGAATTAAACAATTCCCCTAACATTAATTAATTTTTTACATTTTAAATAACGGGGTTTCTTATGCAACATAAGATAAACATTTTACTCAGTGCTATTATTATCTCTTCTTCTCTTGGTGCAAGTGAAATTGATCAACCAAATGAGTTTGAGGATGAGCTACAGTCTATATTTAGGTCTGATGGTTTAGGGCTTAATTCTAGGGAAGAAGAATCCTATTTTTCTGGCTATACATTGCAAACTATTGAGCAACATAGAAAAGATTCGGGAGGTTCTATTCCGGGGGAAATAAATGATCCTTTTTTTCAAGGATGGGATGAAGAAGATACAAGTGAGCAAGAAGCACGAAGAAGTGTTAGTTCAAGAGAGTCAGTAGATTCTCTGTGTAAACCGAGTCCAGAAAAAGCTCATTCTTCTTTATTATTAGAAAGAATGATAAAGAAGCTTAAAAATAATAAAAACAATTAAGAAACAGTAAACTGTTTTTATTGTAGATAAGAGTCTGTTTTTGTGAAGCTGTTTTTGCTTATTTTTTTTAAAATATAGACAATTTGAAAATATATGTTACCTTAAAATATAAGCAAAATAACATAATTTTGCTGAGGGTAATAAGCAGAAAATGGGGTTTTCATGAAAACATTCTCTTTACATACACCATTCAAAGCGGCCGGAAGCCAGCCAGAAGCTATCAAACAATTAACGGCAGGTCGCCCCGGAAAATCTACGTTGGTGGGGGTAACTGGGTCTGGTAAGACATTTACTATGGCTAATGTCATTGCAAGTCAAAATAAGCCAGTTCTGGTCTTGGCACCAAATAAGACGTTGGCGGCGCAATTGTATGAAGAGTTTTCACTCTTTTTTCCAAAAAATAAGGTCTGTTATTTTGTCAGTTATTATGACTATTATCAACCAGAGTCCTATTTGCCAGCCCAAGATATTTATATTCCCAAAGAAACAAAAGTAAATAGTGAAATTGAACGCTTACGGGTAGAAACGACTGCATCCTTAATTAATCGGCGGGATACTATTGTTATCGCATCCGTATCAAGTATTTACTCACTTGGTAACCCAAAAGACTATCGCGATTTAGCATTACCATTAAAAATTGGGCAAACAATGAGCAGAGGTGATCTTCTTCGCAAATTAATTTTTATTCAATACAAGCGGAATGATATTGATCGCGCAAGTGGTACGTTTCAAGTGTTGGGTAACACGGTTGAAGTTAATTTACCCTATCAAAAAGAAAAATTACGTATCGAATTGTTTGGTAGCACCATTGAAAATTTGCAATGGGTAGGTAAACAAAACAATGATGTGCTTATGGACTTAGACAATACGCTTATTTTTCCTGCCAAACATTTTGTGACAACAGAAGAAAAAAAAGAGACGGCAATTGCAAGC
>JBAVPH010000168.1:0-1988 GCA_049692855.1 Candidatus Babeliales bacterium
TAATACAACCCAGCAGCTAGCGTCTCCAACCCTTGATACCAGTTAAGATCTATAATGACATTTGAAATACGCGGAATAAAATGAACACAACTTGAAAAATCTGGTCTTAACCCAAAATAATCTGCCAATGTATCAGTATTATTTCGATTTACAACCCGACTACCAGAAAATTTTATAGACGATCCTCCTAATAAAAAATTTGCTATTTTTTGGGGTTCAAATGAACGATTATATTCAATTGCAAAAGAAGTAACGCCATAATTGTCTTTCCTATTATATTGATTAATAAATTGCTGCCATCCGGCAAGCTCTCGCACGGTGTTAACTGCTTGAGATCGGGTACTAAAAAATGTTTTATTACCAAATCCAAAAAGAATGCCTCCTTGAATAGTGAGCAAACTAATAATAAAACGAACTAAAATATTCATTACTATTTCTCCCTCTGAAGAGTTTTTTCAGGAACTGGATTGCTTCAATTCTAGAATAAGCATCCAAAGACTGCAACTTTTATTCTTTTTTTAAGCAAAGTATTGTTTTTAGTAAAAAAATTCAATATGAAATAAAATCAGACAAAAGATTTGTCAAACAATATATGGTATACTATAGTATATGGGTAATATGATCAGATATGGTTTTTAATAGTGATAATAAAGCAATGATGAAAATAAAAAGAAAAAAAGGTTACTTTTCTATATCAGCAGTTGCAAAGATGTTTTCTGTCCACCAGCAAACAATTCGACTGTATGAAAAACAAGGATTAATTGCCCCAAAACGATCAACTGGGAATACGAGGCTTTTTTCTGAAGAAGATATTAACCGGCTGGAAGAAGTAATTTACTTAACACATGAATTAGGCATTAACCTTGCCGGGGTAGAAATGATTCTCAAGCTTAAAAAACAAATAAAAACAATGCAAAAAGAAATGAATAAGCTCTTTGAAAATACAAATAAGCAACTTGACAAAGAAACAGAAATGTCAAAACAAATAATTCATACAAGTACCCAACGATTACTGCAAATTAAACAACAAAAACAAGAGGCTGCCGGAGATAACAAACAAGAATCATCGCAAACTGTTGACATTGATAATTGGGAAATTGAATATGAAGAGTGAAGTATAAAGTTTTTATAAATTAAATGAATAAGGCTCAATAACAAAAAATTAATTAAAAAAATAACTAAGAAAGGCCTTGCAATGAGTAACGCTAAACTTTCAAATGAAAACAATACACAACTAACTATCTCTTATGAATTATTGTATTTTCTCCAATGGCTTATTGAGTATGACAATAGTAAATTAAAACAAATAATTAAAAATGCTCTTGACGAAGGGTTACGTGAAGAAATGCAAAAGATAGAAAAAACAAATGAACCACTGGATGAGATGTACCACACCATTATTGATTTTTTCGAAATTATGGAAGACTTACTCGCCGAATCTATTAAAGAACACGTAGCAAAAAAGGCAAAAGAAAAAAAACTGATGCCCACTATTGATCAAATTGATTCAACAATCTGTGATGATGCAACAATGCGTTTTAGCATTGAACAAGCAACAACAAAACTAGAAGATGATCCTGACATTAATCCGCAAGAACAATTATTTAAAGAATTATTAAGAAGTTGGAAACCACATAACAAAAATATAATGAACTAATTTAAAAAAAACCTATTCTTTCAAGTGCTACCCGCACTTGAAAGAGGGGAAGACCAACAATTGTTGAATATGAACCATTAATTGATTTAAGAAATTGACTTCCAAACCCTTCAACAGCAGTAGCATTAGATGATTGCAAACCAAATGATTTTTCTAAATAAAGATCAATCCATTCATCTGGAACAATAAAATTATATTCCGCATGAACTTGATTTTCTATCCGCTCTTCTATCTGCCACCTACCCTCATGAAATATTTTTTTATCCAGACAAAAAGCTGTGCAAAGAGTAGTTCCTTCTCGCCCTTTTTTAATTTTTGCTATCGCATCATC
>JBAVPH010000169.1:0-2963 GCA_049692855.1 Candidatus Babeliales bacterium
ATTTGATGGGACAAAAATTACGGTTGGACAAAAACGTCAAGTATAAAAAACTGTATAAAAGATTTATTCAGATTCAAATAATTGTTCAATCATTGTGACTGCTTGCCCAATGCCATGCTCAACTTCCTGTTCATTTTGGCTAAAATTTTGTAAAACATAGGTACCAACTTCTTCTTTTACTTCAGGACGTCCAATACCAAAACGCAATCGTGCAAAATCTGGACCACAGGCAGTAATGAGTGAACGTAAACCATTATGCCCACGATGACTTCCACCAATTTTGAATGCAAGTTTATTAAATGGTTTTTCAAGTTCATCATGAATAACTAATATATTTTCTGCTTTAATCCCTTGTTTTTTTAACAATGGGATTACATTACCGGATGCATTCATAAAAGTTTCTGGTTTCACAAGTAAAATTTTTTTCCCATGAATAATAACTTCTGCTGTTTCCATATCTTTTTTACTTTCCCAGATACCCCCATGTTTGCGTGCCAATTCATCAACAACGCGAAAGCCAATATTATGACGATTGTAATAATATTGGCTACCAGGATTACCAAGCCCAATGATAGCCGTAATAGGTAACGTCTTTACTTCTTTTATTATTGCTGTGCTATTTTTCTCTTGTGCTGCCATTTCCATATTTTTAATTGATTTATTTTTTATTTTTTGGCTTTTTTACGTTTTGCTTGCGTCGCCAATTATCTCGTCGTGCCCAAGAAATAATTTTAAAAACATTTCTTCCGCCACGGGACATCCGCTCTTCGGTGGAGCGCATCAGTTTACGCCAGTAGGTCCGCAATTTATTTGGCATCCCATGCAGTGATTCCCAAAATTTTGGCTTCATCAAAAATCTCCTTATTTTTTGCTCATTTTAGTGTAACGCAAAAAAAACTTTTTAATCAAGTAGAGCACTCGATTATCAAAAAATATTTATACATTATTGATTCATGTTCATTTATTTTGTTTAAATTGTGAAAAATGAAAAATGCTACTGTAATTTGCAATTTTAAAAAAAAGGATAATTTCATGAGTAAAAATTTTTTAAAACAATATTTTCTTATCATAATACCATTACTGTTAACTTCTTTTTTCAGTTATACAAAAGAATTATCTATGCTCACATTATCGCCTCATGAATATGAAGAAATAAGCAAAAGTAAAGACCTTCCTTATATTTATTTAGGCAATGAAATGAGCAATATTAAGTCCTTAGTAAAACAAATATGTGATTTAAATCATGATAAAACTATTCCCATAATTCATGAATTAAATGATCACTTAACAAAAGGATATAAAATTGGACGCTGTGATGAGGTAGTAAAAGCATTAGTTGAAGCAGTAACCGCATACAATAAAGATAGTAAATATACAAAGCTTATAAAGCAATTGGAAAATAATATAAAAAAAATATTAAAAGGAAAACTAAATATTACAATAAATGAACAAAAAATGTATAGATCAAATAGACAAACAGAAGAAATTATTGCCATGCAGTTAAAAGAACAAGGCATACCAATTATTATTGAAAAAAACAGTAGTAATCGAAATCACGAAAACAAAACAATACATGGAAATTTTACTGTTACAAATGATTTAACAGTAAAAGGCAAATCAAAATTTAAGAACAAGGTAACAATAGAAGATAATCTTAAAATTAAAGATGAACTTACTGTATCTGGCAAATCAGAATTTAAAAAAAATGCTGAATTTAAAAAAAATGTAACAATAGATGGCGATCTAATTGTTGAAAAAAATGCTGCATTTGAAGGAGGCATTGTTGGCGTTGCTTGTGAATTAGATGTTGGTTGTAATATTTTTCTTAAAAATTCTGATATAACTGTTGGCAATATTTTAAAAAATGGTGTCCAATTTATTCATAATTGTGGGACCGATAATACTTTTATTGGACAACAAGCAGGTAATCTTGAATTAAGCGGCACTCATAGTTCTGGCCTTGGTGCTCGTGCGCTTCGAAACAATACAACAGGATTATGGAATACAGCAGTAGGAGCTGATGTTCTGAGTGATAATACTATAGGAACTGGTAACGCAGCGATCGGAGCTTTTTCACTCTGTGCTAATGTTCTTGGCGAATTCAATGTTGCTTTTGGACTTGATACATTAAGAACTAATATTGCTGGATCTTCTAACGTTGCAGCGGGATGGCGCGCACTTTATAAAGCTACTGGAAATGAAAATATTGCTATTGGCCCTAATGCCGGCGAAAATCTGGCACTTGGTGACACTAATATTTATCTTGGTAATTATGGAAAAGAAGTTGAATATAATACAATCAGAATCGGTAATAATCAAGAAGCTTGTTTTATACAAGGAATTTACGATACTACTCTTACTGAATCCCTTCCTGTTTTAATTGATCCTGATGGTCGAATTGGCACTACCATTTCTTCCTCAAAAAAAGTTAAAAATAATATTGCTGACATAGATATTCTTTCAAATGGTCTCATGGATTTACGACCTGTACAGTTTACGTATAAAAATGATAGCAGTAATACCCCTCACTATGGATTAATTGCAGAAGAAGTCGCAGAAATATATCCTGAATTAGTTGTTATGAATAAAGAAGGCAATCATATTGGAGTTCGCTATCATGAATTGCCAGCAATGTTACTGAATGAACTAAAAAAGCATCATATAAAATTTCAACAATATGATAAAAAAATTCAAAAACTAGAAAATGCTATTAACCTTCTTCTTGCTGAAATAAGCGTCTTAAAAAGCATCCCGATGAATGAAGAAATTGCAGCTTAATTAAAACTTATTAATTTATTTTAAAAAGAATTATTTTTCATGACAACATTGCAATAACACGTTACTATATAATATATGGCAATATCTCAGATAAGTCGCATACAACAATGGTTTATGCGGTACATACATTTACAATTATTTATCACCTTTATTGTTCTGCCTTTTTTAATTGCATGGGGATTACC
>JBAVPH010000170.1:0-2663 GCA_049692855.1 Candidatus Babeliales bacterium
GAAAAAGCCACCCGGTGAAGGTTCATCAGCATTGCCAAGGAAAAGCAAAAAAAGAAAGACCTACTCGATGTCCATTTTGTAATTCTCAGCGCCCTTCTTCCTAGATTATTGACCGCAACATTTTTTGTATTTTTTCCCTGATCCACAAGGACAAGGATCATTTCTTCCTATTTTTGGTTCTGAAGATTCTACTTGTAGTTGCCCTTCTGCCGCTGCTTGTGCTGAAAGTAAATTCAACTGATCAAGTTCTTTTTTGCGTTTAGATTCAAGTTCCCTTTGATCAAAGCGTTCTAAATTAAGATGAAAAATATGCCGTACTACATCAAAGCGAATTTGATCCATCATCTCCCGAAACATAGCAAAGGCTTCTCGTTTATATTCAATCAGTGGATTTTTTTGTCCCCAACTACGTAAGTTAATTCCTTCTTTTAAATGATCAAGATTAAGCATATGTTGCTTCCAGGCTTGATCAATTGTTTCAAGAATGAGCCATTTTTCAGCTTGTTTTATGATGTCTTGTTCAGATTGTTTACGGTAGTGTTCATAGCGAGATAAAGCAAATGCAATTACATCTTTTTTAAAATTTTCACTATTAGATTCATCAAGTTTTGCTTGCTGAAATTCTTCGAGCGTTAACTTCGTAAGCTGATGTAATACCTCATAAATTTTATTAACTTGTTCAGTGGTAAGTGCTCGTTTAGCAGTATGATGTTCAACAAGATCTTGTATAACTTTAATAATGAAATCACGAATAAGTTCATAAATTTGTTGCTCACCCTTCAAAGCATCACGGCGATAATCATAAATAACAATACGTTGTTGGTTTATTACATCATCATATTCAAGGAGATGTTTTCTAATTTCAAAATTATTTTTTTCTACTTTTTCTTGTGCACGTTCAATTGTTTTAGAGACAAATTTTGATTCAATGATTTCATCTTCTTTCATACCAAAACGCTGCATATTAGTCTTGAGTGTATCGCCAGCAAAAATGCGAATTAATTCGTCTTCTAAAGAAATATAAAATCGGGATTCTCCAGGATCACCCTGCCGTCCTGCCCGACCACGTAATTGATTATCAATTCGCCTACTTTCATGCCGTTCAGTACCAAGAATATATAACCCACCCGCCTCAATTGATTTTGGGGTTAATTTAATATCAGTTCCTCGTCCTGCCATATTAGTTGCAATAGTTACATGGCCAGGTTCCCCTGCATGCGCAACAATTTCTGCTTCACGTTGGTGTTGTTTTGCGTTAAGTATTTCATGCGGGACACCACTTGCAGTTAAAATATTGCTTAATAATTCTGATGTTTCAATCGCAATAGTACCAATAAGAACGGGCTGTCCTTTACGATGCCTTTCTCTTACATCATCAACAATAGCATCGTATTTTACTCGTTTTGTTAAAAAAATTAAATCTGGTTTGTCTTCACGAATAAGTGGCTTATTTGTTGGAATAATAATAACATCAAGCCCATAAATATTATGAAATTCTTCGGCTTCAGTTCCTGCAGTTCCTGTCATACCAGCAAGTTTTTTATATAAACGAAAGAAATTTTGAAGTGTAATCGTTGCTAATGTTTGACTTTCTTTTTCAATTGGGACTCCTTCTTTTGCTTCAAGTGCTTGATGAAGACCATCGGAGTAGCGGCGTCCTGGTAAAATACGTCCGGTAAATTCATCAACAATAAGTACTTGTTTGTCTTTGACAACATAATCAACATCGCATCGAAATAGTGCATGGGCGCGTAATGCTTGATTGATATGGTGTAATAATTGTAAGTGTTCCATAGCATAAAGATTGTCAACATGAAATGCACTTTCTACTTTATCCATCCCTGGTTCGAGCAATAAAGCAGTGCGAGCTTTTTCATCTATTTCATAGTCTTTGTCCTTTTGCAAGTGCACAACAACGCGATTTGCATCAACGTAGAGTCTACTTTTTTCTTCTGATGAACCAGAAATAATAAGGGGAGTTCGTGCTTCATCAATTAAAATAGAATCAACTTCATCAACAATTGCATATGCCAGGGGACGCTGTACAAAATCTTCTCGACGGAATTTCATGTTGTCTCGGAGATAATCAAATCCTAATTCATTATTCGTTGCATATAATATATCAGATTCGTAAGCTTGTTTGCGTTCAATATCACTCATTTGGTTTTGTAAGCATGCAACATTGAGCCCTAAAAAATTATAAATTGGTTGCATCCATTCTGCGTCTCGGCGTGCTAAATAGTCATTAACGGTAACTAAATGTGCTCCTTGCCCGACAAGTGCATTCAAATAAAGAGGAAGGGTAGCAGTAAGTGTTTTCCCTTCACCAGTTTTCATTTCAGCAATTTTACCTTGATGAAGAACAATACCACCTATTAATTGCACATCAAAATGACGTTGTCCAAGCTTGCGGTGTCCAACTTCACGCACTACCGCAAAGGCTTCTGGTAAAATATCATCAAGTTTTTTACCACGATCTAATTGTTCACGAAATTCATTGGTTTTAGCAGCCAACTGTTCATCAGTTAATGCGGTGATAGTTGGTCCAATATCATTAATTTTTTCTACAATAGGACGCAATCGACGTAATTGTCGTTCATTATTTGTGCCTAATATTTTTGCTAATATCCCTGCAATCATAATTATCCTTACTTGTCTTTTTT
>JBAVPH010000171.1:0-1755 GCA_049692855.1 Candidatus Babeliales bacterium
AAACAACAACGACCGGTAGCCGCTCTTTAAGACCGGCTTCAACTTTTTTTACTTCAATTTTTTCTTTGGATTGTTTTTCCTCATTATGGCGTTGCTCTATTGCAATACCATAATGTTGCGCTAAGCGAACAATAATATCATCTGCTACACCCTGATTTTTTGTTACAATAATACCCCACCTCAGCAAAGTAATAATTAGCTCGTTAACCGGCTTCCCAATTTTTTGCGCAAAATCTGTTAGATTAACTGGTTGACCTGTTATAATAATAACGTCAACTTTTTTTTCTGACAGACTTTCTGTTACAGGAAGAGAATTTCTTTTTTGCTTCTTAGTAATCCTCTCTGCCTCATTTTTTTTTTGAGGTTTTTTTTCCTGATTTTTTTGTAAGTTAGTTAAAAATTTTAGAGCCTTATCATCTAAGACAGACATATGGCTCTGTATTTCAAACCCACCCTTGCGCAACTGTTCAATTATTTTTTTACTTGAAAGATTATTTTTTTTAGCAAATTCATATACTCGCATTATCATATGTTCTTTACAAAACCTATTTCGATCAAAGAAGTTTTTAATATTATTATTCTTCTATTTCAAGAATATCTACATCTCGCTGATTTTTTTCTGTATTCACCGTCGTCTCAAGCTGAATATCAATACCAGCAAGTCGTGACGCTAATGAAATATTTTGACCCATTTTGCCAATTGCCAATGACCGCTGATCTTCATCAAGCCATACCTTTGCTGCTCTTTTATCTTCCGATAAAACAACTCGATTAATTTTTGCCGGCCTAAGTGCATCCGCTATAAGAGTTTCCAAAGAATCACTCCAAGGAATAACATCTATTTTTTCTCCACCTAATTCTTTTAAAATTGGCTTGATTCGACTGCCCCCTACGCCAATGCAAGTTCCGACTGGGTCAATATTACGATCATTAGAAACTACAACAACTTTTGCCTTATACCCGGGTGCACGAACAATTTTTTTTATTTCTACTAATTTTTCAAAAACTTCTGGTATTTCTAGTTCAAAAAGATTTTGCAAAAAACGAGTTGAGACCCGATCTAAAATTAATTGATTATCATTTCGAGGTTCAGGCAATACTTCTTTTAAAAGTGCTCGAATAGAAAATCCAACTATGCATTTATCCTCCGGAATAGAAAGAGATTGGGGTAAAAATGCAAGCACATCATCAATCTTAATAATCATTCCCCCTCGTTCACACTTATGCACAATCCCAAGGACAATTTCTCCTTCTTTATCCTTAAATTCATTATAAATAGCAAGCGCTTCTATTTGACGTATTTTACTTGCAATAACTTGTCGAGCACGCAATATTTCTATTCTTCCTATTTTCCCTTCAAACGGAACCCAAATTTTATCATTTTCTTTAAAATTTTTATTTAAATAGCGGGCTTTTTTTAAACTAATCTGCTCTGCTTCGTCTTCTACAGAAGAAACAATTTCTTTTTCAACTAAAACCTTTATTTCTCCTGTTTTTTTATCTGTTTCTACTTGAAGCATTAAATTTGGATATTTTTTTTTATACGCAGCAAGAATACCTTCACAAATAACAAAGTCTAAAACAGAGCGTTCAATTTCCTTTTCTTCTACTAGCTCTTCTATTACATCAATAAGTTTCACTGAGCCCCTTAAATTGTTATTATTGGTATCTTGCAAATAAATAAAACAAATCTAATTTTCCGACCATAGCTTATAGTTTAGTATAAATTATATACTCTGGCAACAAGAGTAGGGG
>JBAVPH010000172.1:0-7482 GCA_049692855.1 Candidatus Babeliales bacterium
TATTTTCAACAATTTATTTATGAAGCTATTAATAAGAAAAAGAACGGGTCTATTTTTTTTATTTTTTACCATTGCCTCAACCGTGCATGGAAGAGGACGTTCAAAAAGTTGTTCTGATATGAGTTCATTGCAACAGCCACAACAATTGCAATCTCTGCAAGGCGATATAGATGTTATTACTATTGATAGAGATGGGTCAATTCGTTGGTCTCGAATACTCGATTCTCAATTTGAATGTATTGAAATTAAAAATATAAATGATTTTGATCTGGTAAAAAATCGTTTAAAAAATTTTCCACCTAATGTTCAACGTGATCTTGGAGAACATTTTTTGCAAAGACTGAAGCAGGGAAATGGGAAGTATAGGTGCATAATGGCATTCCCTAAAGAATTTCGGCAAGAATATTTTTTAGTTTGGGCAGTAAAAGCAGTCTTCAATAATCCGATGGTGATAAAAATTTTAAATAAGGCGATTCCGCCAATGTTAATTAAAATTCTTCCTCGTTATTCTTTAGAACACAAAAGAAAAAAAGAAATAGATAGAGAATTAATGTTGCAGCAAAAAAGAAAAGAAGAAGCACTCAAAGAGTTAAAGAGGAAAAAAGATAAGCTGAAAAAAAGTTCAGACTATTTTAAGCAAATTATCTTATTACAAAGCTATCAACAAAAAAAATCAATTTAGAATATTTTTATTGTTTGATAAAGAGGATTTATGTTTATGTCTAAAAAAATTATTCATTTATTTTTATTGTTTATTTGTATTGAAAATACATTGACATATTCATTTGATAGTAGTGATGTCAAATCTACGATAGATTGGGTATGGAATGTAGTACTGAATCATCCGATACCAGCAGGTATTGCTTCAGGTGTGGGCGCGCATGTGGTGTTAGATATGTTACAGAACGGATCAGAAGATAGAGAAATAACGAATAAATTAAAAGTGCAAAAAACAGAAAAAACTGCGGCAGAAACGGAAAAATTAAGACAACAAGTAGCATTGCAAAATAGACCAGATTGGCAAGAAGCTCAAATAAATTTGATGGCAGCGGAGGCTTTTCAAAAATCTGATCCAGCATTGGTAGAACAAAGAAAAAGAATAACAGATTTACAAATTCAAGAAGCAACACTGGAAACAGTAACAAAAAAAATGGCGCTTTTGGATGACCTTAAAAAAAAGAAAATGAGTATTGCAGCAATATTGCAAAACGGATCTTTGTCTGAAGAAGAAAAAGCTGAAAAATATGGTGAATTAGCAATGCTGGGAAAATTATATAATACAATAAGCTCAGCAAGCGTGTAATTTTCTTTATCCATAAAAAACTTTATTTTTTGTGTTAAACTAGGGATATGTAATAAGTTAATCTTGCTAAAGTTAGTGTGTTATGAAATTAAGTATTATTATTCCTGCACATAATGAAGAGAAAAGAATTCAAAAAACAATAGAAAGCTATCATTCTTTTTTTGCAAAAAAAATAGAGAATTTTGAATTAGTTATCGTGCTCAATGGCTGTACTGACAGGACCTTGTCTATTGTTAAAAAATTGAGTCAACAATTATCTTCCCTTGTCATTATTAACACAACAGATGCTGGAAAAGGATTAGCAATTAAAATTGGATTTACTAATGCATTAAAACGAGCCAATGATTTAATTGGGTTTGTTGATGCAGATATGGCAACAGCACCGGAAGCATTTTATAAGTTAGTTCAAAACGTTGGGGTAGCTGATGGTATTATTGCGAGCAGATATATGCAAGGAGCCTGGGTATACCCGCCTCGACCGCGGTATAAACGTTGGGGAAGTAAAATAGTTTATGAGCCAGCCGTTAAATTGTTGTTTAATTTACCTTATTATGATTTGCAATGTGGTGCAAAGTTATTTAAACGCGAGACAATAGAAACAATAATACTGCATATTATTATTTCTGATTGGGCTATTGACCTTGAGTTATTATATTTATGTAAAAAATATAAATTCACGGTTAAGGAATTCCCAACAGTCTGGTATGATCAAACTGATAGTAAGCTGACGCTTCGTGGTGGTATGCGCATGCTTGGTTCTACAGTCGGGTTACGATTATGGCATTCGCCATTGCGATTTCTGTTTCGCAATCGTTAAATTTTTATTTTTTCTTCTACCCATGCACGTGCTTGTTGGCCAAATGCTAGTACTGGTTCGTATTCAATTTGCTGTAAGTTAATTGAAGATAAATTATTTATAAGCTCTTGGAGCTCTTGAATATTTTCAACTAAAAAGCCATTTTTATATTTTTGATAAAAAGAGCGGAGCTTTTCATCGCGAGCAAAAATAATATATGGTATTCCTAATCCGTAGGCAATAATAGCACCATGGAGCCGGGTAGTAATTACTATGTCGCTTGTACAATAATAATTTTTAATAATTTGTGTCAGCCCTTGCTTTTTTGCTTGTATATTATTGGTTACTAAAAGATCTGGAAATTTTTTTTGTAAAATTTTTAATATTGTTTGATGCTCTTCTTCTGATTCAAGTCCGTTATGAAATGCATACAAAGCATGATTGTCTGATTTTTTCTCTTCATATAAATCTTGGAGATAGATAATGCTGGGGCAAGCAGTGATTGATACATTTTTTAAGTCATAATAATGTGCAGTAAATTCATCTCGCACATTTATTAAATCACATTGTTGGGCAATAGCAGAAATAATTTTCTTATCTACCGCTTTTTTATTTTTATCTGGAAAGCAAATACCAATTCCCCAAATAATGATTGGTATATTGCACTCATCACGTATTTGTTGCCAAAAAGATTCAAAACAGTTTGCCAATAGACCAGCCCCACCAATAATAGCGCATTTATAATGTTTGTTGATAAAATTAAAATCAACAAAGCTATGAATGCACCAAACATCTGGTTTATGACCTAACATTTTTTGTATACCAAGTACTGGTAAATAATTTCCTATATTATTTACGGATGTGTAAAATTGAATGATTGGAGAACGTCGTTTACATTTTTTCTTTATGCGAAGAGATTTCCAGTTTATTTTCTTATGGAGTGTTAAATCAAAAAATTTACAGCCTAAATCTTGTTTTTTAGTTTTTGTGTTTATAATTGAAAATTGAAAAGCAATGGACAAAAAGAGAAATGAAATGTATTTATGTTGCATTTTGTTACTTCTTTATTTTTAGTAATCTACGATAAATAAAATTATGTTTTTTGCAAGTAGGTAAAAAATAGAAAAGGAGAATAGTAATGAAAAAATATATGGGTATAGTCTTGCTGTGTTTCTTTTTTACAAGTAATACTGAAAGAATAAAAAAAAGAAAAAATAATAATAAAAATATTACTGAAAAGCTTTCTGTTTCTTTCCATGAAGGGATGAATCATTCAATTTGGTATTATCCTACGCTTGTGGGTGAAGATAAATGGTGGCAGCAAGCAAAAAATTTATATGATCGTTACATTCATAAAATTGAACAGAGTAAAAATTCATCTATTCCAAAAATTATTCATCAAATTTGGATTGGCGGCGTGTTGCCTGAAAAATATAAAAAATGGCAAGAATCATGGAAAGAATATCATCCTGATTGGGAATATAAACTTTGGACAGATAAAGATATTGCTGAATTTGGGCTTGTTAATCAGCATTGGTATGATAAAGCAGAAAATTATGCACAGAAAGCAGATATTGCCCGTTATGAAATTTTATACCGGGAGGGAGGTTTATATGTAGATACTGATTTTGAATGTATTTGTTCATTTGATATATTTCATCATACGTGTGACTTTTATGTTGGTATTATGCAATGGCACAATGCATTTAGATTGTGTAATGCCTTAATTGGAAGTGCACCGGGACATCCAATATTAAAAACATGTATTGAGACAATGGATCTTGATAAAAAATATGATTCCGATCCACGTCAAAATATTACCTATACAACTGGGCCTTGGCACTTGACCAATTGTTTTAATAAAGAAGCATTAAATGAGAAAAAAACAGTAGCATTTCCGGTAGGATATTTTTATCCATGGCCATGGTATAGGCGTAAGCGGGGTAAATTTGCTAAAAACGCAAGAAGAAAAATAATGAGATGGGCAAGCAAAGAGACCTTTGCTATTCATCATTGGGAAGAATCTTGGTTTGAACAACCTGAATAATAATATAATTTTAAAAAACGTGAGTGTTGATTTTAAAATAATGTTATTGATAAGATCGAACTATCGTTAATTATTTTCATAAGGGGGGAAATGAAAAAAATTATACTTCTTTTATTCTTTGTATTTATTAGATCTATTAATGGTCAAGAGGCTTTGCCAAAAGGATTTGGTGTGCCATTTCATACAGGAATGACAAATTCACAATGGTATAGGCCAACTTGGACTCAACAAAATGCTATATGGAAACAAATAAAGGAGGCATATGATTCCTTTATTAATAATTTAGAATATGATTCCGAGCCACGCATCCCAAAAATTATTCATCAAATTTGGATTGGGAGTCCATTGCCTCAAAAATATGAACGTTTACAACAATCATGGAAAGAAAAACATCCAGATTGGGAGTATATATTGTGGACCGAAAAAGATATTGAAGAATTTGGATTGACTAATAAATATTGGTATGACAAAACGCCTAATTTTGCTCAAAAAGCAGATATTGTTCGATATGAAGTGTTATATCGATTGGGAGGGGTTTATATTGATATGGATTTTGAATGCCTGCAATCACTAGATCCATTCCACCATACTTGTGATTTTTATACAGGAATTGCGCAGTGGTGGCGATTTAGATTGTTTAATGGATTAATTGGGAGTATGCCGGGACATCCAATTTTAAAGGAATGTATTGAAAGCATGAATCTTGATGTGAAGCATCACTCTGATCCACGACTAAATGTTACCTATACAACTGGACCTGAGCATTTAACGCGTTGTTTTATTCAAAAAATAAGTGATAATGGAAAATGTATTGCATTTCCTTCAAATTACTTTTATCCATGGCCTTGGTATCGAAAACACGAGAATAAACCACAACAAATAATGCGATGGATAAAACCAGAAAGTTTTGCTGTTCATCATTGGGCAGAATCTTGGTTCAATCAACCCTTGTTGCGCAAATTACTTTTAATTAATTAAAAAGATGAGCAGTACTATGAAGAAATGGCTAGTAAAATTTAGTTTATGTTTTTTATTTATAAGTGGCATCACAGTGATTTTTGGGAATTCTTTTGAAAAAATGACTATGTATACTTTTGAAAAAGAGCTTTTTACAAAAATTCCCAATATGACATCAGAGCAAAGAGTTTATGAAATTTTATCAATTTATCCAATTGAAAAAGACGTAAATTATTTTGCTACTTCATGGGGAATGCTCTTTAGACAAAAAAGATTAAATCAAGCAAAATTGCCAAAAAAATTGAATGGTGGTTTTACTGTTTGTCAGCATATTCGTTATAGAGAAATTATTCCAGTCTTAAGAGAACTAGGAATAAATATATTATTTGCGCCACATGCACCCCAGCGACAACAATATAATGATATTATTGTTTTACCTTTTCCTCTTTATCCAAACAATGGAATAAATCCGGCAGAAAAAAAAGATATATTATATTCATTTATTGGTCTTGAATCACATCCAACTAGAAAAAAAATATTTGCACTACCGCGCCGATCTGACGTCATAATAAAAAGGCGGAGTGCTTGGCATTTTTATCTTCGCAATGAAAAAGCTATTTTATTGCGCTGGTCGGAGCGACGAGAGCAGGAAAGAAAGGAATATCAGAATACTCTTACGCGTTCTCGTTTTTCTTTGTGTCCACGGGGAACTGGTCCAAGTACAATTCGTTTTTGGGAATCATTACAAGCAGGAGCAATTCCAGTATTACTTGCAGATGCGATGGCTTTGCCAAAAATTGAGGGTATTAACTGGGATGATTGTATTATACGCATACTTGAAAAAAATATATCATCTGTTGATCATATTATTCGGGCAATTTCTTCAGAAAAAGAAATTGCCATGAGAGAGAATTGTTTGCGTGCTTTTGCATTATCTTGTGCTAGTGATAATTTTGTACAGACAATCAGAGATTATTTTGAAAAAATAAATTGATTTTTAAATGTGGGGCAACATTATTTAAAAAATGTTGCAACATCAATAGTATCACTTACGACGGTTGTCTGTTTTTTATATCGTTTATATACAAATTTATACTTAAAGCTTGCTAATACTGGTCTATAATCTTTATATGCTTTTTCTGTATCATGAACAACAAAAATGTCAGTATGTGAACGTAAGCGTTTAATATCAGCTGCTCGTCGCGTTCCTGGAGAGTGATCAATAAATACAATACTCCAGTGAGTATTATTGCCAATTTGGTTCCACTTATTCTCTTGTGGTTTTTGAGTATTTTCAAAAACAGGAACATAAATAAAATGATGCCACGATGTTTCAAGGTCAAGGAAAAGAGTTAACCATTCTTTATCAGCATCTGATGAAACTAACGTACGTTGATTAACTGTGCAGATAGCATGTAACAAAGGTGTGCTAAAATCTCCACATCCCATTTCTAAAACCGGTCCTTCTGTATTCATGACTGCGGTAATAAGAGGAGTTTGATGCGTTCCCCAATTTGCATTGCCTAAAACACGATCTTGAATCACTGGAGAAGTTTGTATTAATTGTATAGAAGTGACAGTTGCTAAAATTAGAATAATTTTTTTCATTATTTTTCCTTTTTTTTTTATATAGTACTTATATCTTCAAGTTTCCATAAACCAAGGCTTTTATCTGGATATTTTTTATCATGTTTGCACCCTTCATTAATTAATACGAGTGGTTCTGGAAAGTTAAACGGTGGTTTTTGCAGGTTTAATGGACGCCATGGGCGTGGTGCAGTTATATTGAGTTTTTGGTTTATTTGTGTACGAGGATAGGTGGTGACTAATAGATAAGTAATACCACTGTCTTTCATATTTTTTAATGCTTGTTGAATATCTTCAAACCTAAGATGAACGAGGCAATCGCGGCATAACATAATATCTGCTTGCGGTAATGGATCAGTGACAATATTTGCGCATACAAATTGGCGGTTTTCATCTTCATAGCGTTGTTTATTTTTTCTGATTAAAGGGTCTACAATATCCATGCCAATGTATTGTTCAATAAAGCTTAAATCAGTATGTCGCATCCAATGAAAGTCACCACATGGTGCATCAAGAAAAATTTTGACATTAAGGTCTTGCAGTAGTTCTGAAATTTTTTTACGAATAATTGCTGTTTCTTTTAAGGTAGAACCAGGACCTGAAAGTGATTCTTTGCCAGGCCATGCATGTGTGTTATATATATGGGTAAATAATTCTTTGTTGTAAGCAGCAAGCTTTATTCCCAAGGTAGAGCAGAAAAATAGAAATACAAAAATAATACATTTATTTTTTACTTTCACTAATCCTCCTTTTTTATAATGGATAAATTTATTTTTATAATTTACCTTACAA
>JBAVPH010000173.1:0-2266 GCA_049692855.1 Candidatus Babeliales bacterium
GGGTTTCAATGGCTAAAATAAGAAAATTTTTATCTGGTTTATTTCTTTTTTTCTTAATAATTGGGGGTCAAGCAATAAAGGCTAATGCTCAAAAATCGGGTATTAAATCAGAAAGTTGGGGAAACAAGATAGGGGCAATTGATTATATTGCAAGATACAAGGCATTGAATCAATTTTTAAAATCAGCTAATAAAAGCCTCAATTTAAAAATACGCAGAAAAATAATTGTAGAGGGTATAATAGATAGAAATAGATTGATGAATTATTGCTTAAAAAGGCACTCTCAATGTATTGATCTATGGACAAGTGCTCTCTGGAAGAAAAGACAAGATCAAGAATTTTAAGTAAAGAAAATTATATTCAATTCAGTTTGTCTTTCAAATTTTAATGATATACTAAATAAAGTGTAAAGTTATATAATTCAGGGGACAATGAAAATAGCAGTTTTAGTTTCTGGTGGTGTTGATAGCTCGGTTGCTTTGCAACTTCTTAAACAACAGGGGCATGATCTGACAGCATTTTATCTTAAAATTTGGTTGGAAGATGAACTTTCTTTTTTAGGAAATTGTCCATGGGAAGATGATTTGCATTATGTGCAGTTATTATGCAAGCAATTACAGGTACCTTTAAAAATAATATCTCTCCAAAAAGAGTATTGTGAAGAGATCGTTTCCTATGCTCTTGCTGAGGTTAAAGCGGGGAGAACACCAAACCCTGATATTTTCTGTAATCAACGTATTAAATTTGGCTTATTTTTAGATAAAATAAGCAGTTCATTTGAAAAAGTGGCAACAGGTCATTATGCGCAATTATCTTATCATGATAACAAAATACAGCTTCTTTGCGCTCCTGATTTAGTAAAAGATCAAACATATTTTTTGTCCTACTTAAGTCAAGACCAATTAAAACGTTCACTTTTCCCTATTGGTCATTTACAAAAAAGTGAAGTTCGTTCTCTTGCTCATCAGTTTGATCTTCCAACAAAAAATAGGAAGGATAGTCAAGGAATCTGCTTTTTGGGAAGATTAAAATTTCGGGAATTTGTAAAATATCATTTAGGTGAAAAAGAAGGGCTATTCCTTGAAATTGAAACTGACAAGGAAGTGGGTAAGCATGCAGGTTATTGGTTTTATACTATTGGCCAACGACAAGGAATAGGATTGGCGAATGGTCCATGGTACGTTGTTTCAAAAGACATTGAAAAAAATATCGTTTATATTTCTCGGAATTATTATGCAATAGATAAAGAAAGAGATTCCTTTTTAATAACACAATGTAATTGGTTTAATGGACTTCCTATAAAAAAAGAATTGCAAGTAAAAATACGCCACGGAGAGCTGCGACATACATGTACGATTAAGACTGATAAATCAGGGGGCTTCAATGTAAAATTGGCTTTGCGTGATCAAGGAATAGCAGCAGGACAGTTTGCGGTATTTTACGATGGAGATATCTGTCTTGGAGGTGGCATCATTGGATAATATTGAAAAAATAAGCAATTTCTTTGATTTTACTTTCATACATTGCTATGGTATACAACATATTTTTATTCTCCTACCTCGTGATAGCAGCATTAGACATACAATTATAATTATATGAAAAAAATAAATCTTCGTAAATTTAATCTTCATTTATTCCATCATCTTTCTGCTCAAGAAAAAAGAATAACAATTGCTACTCTTTTTACACTTACTCGATTATTGTTAACGCCGTTTATTGTTGTCTCAATGGTAGAGAGTTATTGGGGAATCGCGTTCTTATTATTTCTTGTTGCAGCATTGACTGATGTTATCGATGGTTCTTTGGCTCGATTATGCAATCAAAAAACCTTTTTAGGTGCTTGTCTTGATCCAATTAGCGATAAATTATTATTACTTTCTTGCTTTGCAACGCTCGCTTTTATTGATACCCCTCTTTTTGCTATTCCACGATGGTTTGTTTTGCTTGTGCTTGGAAAGGAAATTTTACAAGTGGGGGGGGCAATTGTATTATATAACGTAAAGGGTCATCTTGATGTTAGACCTACCCTACTCGGCAAATTGACAATGGTTGCTCAGGTTTGTTTTATTATTTGGCTTTTTGCTTGCTATTTTTTTCATTGGGTTCCTCTTAAAACATACTATACTATGTTGGGGATTTTGCTTATGTTAGTTTTTGTATCATTAGTCCAATATGTTGCTATTGGTATGCAATATGTCTTTATCAAGAAAAGTTAATATGATTATAAAACAAGTTAAGCGATTTTTGTTTTTAGGGAGCATTATTT
>JBAVPH010000174.1:0-8273 GCA_049692855.1 Candidatus Babeliales bacterium
GAAAAAAACGAAGTAAAAGAAATTTGGCAGTCATTTGCACCTGAAATACAAGAAAAATTAAAAACAAATTATTTTTCTGAAGTTAATTTGTCTTTCTAATTGAAGTGATTATAACGAGGTTGGTTGACTTTTATAAATGGGGCGTTACATTTTTTGTAGGTCAGTGAAAAATAGAATTGTTATTTGTTTTCAGTGTAGTGAGTTGCATTGTAGCAAAAATAAAAAGAAGGAATCTTCATGGAATATAAGTTACCGCCATTACCTTATGCTTATGATGCATTAGAACCGTACATTGATGCTCGAACGATGGAAATTCATTATACAAAGCATCATCAGGGGTACGTTAACAGCCTTAATAAAACACTGCAAAATTATCCTAATTTGCAAACAATGAGTCCGGATGAATTGCTTAGAGACTTATCTGCAATGCCAAAAGATATTCGGACTGCAGTCCGCAATTATGCAGGGGGAGATGCGAACCATACGTTTTTTTGGCATATAATGAAAAAAGATGGTGGTGGGAACCCGCGTGGCGCTATTGCAGATACAATAAAAAAAACCTTTGGTAATTTGAATGCATTACAAGATCAATTTAATACAACGGCAAAAACAGTTTTTGGCAGTGGATGGGCATGGCTCTGTGTTGATCGTAAAGGGGATTTAGTTATTGTTTCTTCAGAAAATCAAGATTCACCACTTTCACAAGGATTATCGCCAATTTTGGGTCTTGATGTTTGGGAACATGCTTATTATTTAAAATACCAAAATAAACGTGCTGATTATATTACTGCTTGGTGGCATGTTATTAATTGGGATCAGGTTGAAGAAAATTATCATGCAGCTGTTAAATAATAATGGCGAAAAAATATAAATGTTTTATACTAACTTTTAGATGATCTACATTTGTTCCAAGCATAAAATCGAATTATTATATGGCAAACGATACAGAAAAAGATAAAGAATCTGATATATCCCAAGAGCATACAATTCGTGTAAAAAAAACAGAAAAAATGCGGGCTGCAGGCATTGAACCATGGCCATCATTTAAGCCGATTGATGCAACCTGTAAAGATGTTTTAGATGAATTTTATGATGATAAAGAATCAAGAAAGTATGCAGTTGCTGGTCGCGTAATGGCTTTACGTGAACATGGTAAAACTATTTTTGCCCATATTCAAGATAGGGCTGGTCGATTGCAAATTTATATTCGACAAGATGATCTTGGAAAAAAAGAGTTTGAACAATTTCGTGATTATGTTGATATTGGCGATATTATCTGGTGTACGGGTACATCATTTCGAACACGTATGGGAGAAGTGACGTTAAAAGTTACAGAAGTAGTATTACTATCTAAAAGTTTGCACCCATTACCAGAAAAATTTCATGGTATTGCTGATGTTGAAATCAAGTATCGACAACGATATTTGGATTTAATTAGTAATCCGGAAAGCAGGGATCGATTTCAAAAACGAGCTGCTATTATCAAGAAAATGCGATCATTTTTAGAAACACACGATTTTGTAGAAGTTGAAACACCGATGCTTCAGCCAATTCCCGGAGGTGCAGTGGCTCGGCCATTTGTTACGCATCATAATGCATTAAATATGGATTTATATTTACGCATTGCATCAGAGCTCTATTTAAAAAGAATGGTTGTTGCCGGTTTTGAACGAGTATATGAAATTGGTCGTACATTTCGTAACGAAGGAATTTCAACAAAGCATAATCCAGAATTTACGATGATGGAATGTTATGCTGCCTATTTAGACTATCACTTTGCAATGGATTTTGTTGAAAAAATGCTCAAATACATTGTGAATTACGTTTGTGGATCAACGCACTTGCCATATAACGATTATACATTGGACTTTGAGTCTCCATTTAAGCGTATGACAATGCAAGAAGCAGTTGCACATTATGCGCAATGTTCAATGGATGATTTAAAAGAAGACCGCATTGATACGTTGATTAAAAAATATAAAATTGAACTTGAAAATGAAAAAAATTCCTGGGGATATAAATTAAATGCACTGTTTGAAGAATTAGTAGAAGCACATCTTATTCAACCAACCTTCATTACAGAATTTCCTATTGCTGTATCGCCCCTTGCAAAACGAAATCCAGAAAATCCACTCATTGCTGATCGCTACGAATTATTTATTGCCGGTATGGAATTGAGCAATGGATTTAACGAATTAAATGATCCATTTGATCAAGCACAACGTTTTAAAGAACAAGCACAAGCGCGTTCAAGTGGTGATGTTGAAGCACATTATTATGACGAAGATTATATTATCGCGCTTGAATATGCATTGCCGCCAACAGTGGGTATTGGTGTTGGCATTGATCGTTTAACAATGTTAGTAACGAATACAACATCTATTAAGGATGTCATTCTATTCCCAACGCTCAAAAAGAAAGAATAAAAAATTATTTCAATTTGATTTTAATAATTGCTATTATATAAAATAATAAAAATCAAATTGGAGTGATAGTGGAATGAGGGTTGGGATATTTTACTTATTACTTCTAGTAAGTAATATTAATTTTTCTTTTTATTTAATAGCAGATCAAATTACTGTTTCTAATGAAACAGATCAAAATCTTTTTGTCCGAAGTTATTATTATCAAGGGCCAGGGAAAGATATAATAGCACAAGACAAGCAAGGACGGGTATCAGAGAAAGTTGAAATTCCTGCATATAGTAGTACAAAAATGAAGCGCCCTCAACGGTGGCTTTATCAATGGTTTCCAATGCCACGCCATTATGATAGACAATTAGTTATTTCTTCTGATCCACAAGAATTAAAAAAAACATTAACAGAATATGAATATCGTTCATTACCAGTAGTAAATATTGGGACATTATCAGGAAATTTTTTTTATCTTGTTTACAAAGATGATCAGTTGGCGGGCTATAATTTAGTTAACTGGAAAGCAATTCAACCATTAATTACTTTGCTACAAAGAGCAGAAAAAGTAGTACAAGAGGTAGCAAGGGCGTTGATTGCAGATTATCCCGCGGTAAAACAAAATCCATATAAAATGAAGATAGCAACAGTAATACAGCCTGCATCGCAACAAATGAGCATGAAAATATTAGCTAATAATAGAACAGAAAAGGTGAATTATAGAGAGCAAATTTATCTTGCTAAAAGAAAGACATATGTTGCTTTTCATTTGCAAAAATTATTAAAAAGAAATATTGACCCAGAACATCTGCCTAAAATAGCATTGGTGACAAGTGGTGGTGGTTATCGAGCAATGATTAGTACGGTGGGATCATTAATTGCTGCGCAAGAAACGGGTTTACTTGATGTAGTGACATGGCTTGTTAGTTTATCTGGTTCTACTTGGGCAGTTGGGGGTTGGGTATCGCGAGGAATAGCATTACAAGAATTTAAGAAGTTATTACTTACCAAAATGAATAAAAAGATACAATCAGTTACCTTACATGAAGCAGGATTATTAATTAATGCGCTAATGATTAAAATAGCTTTTGGACAAAAAATTACTATTGTGGATTTATACGGAGGATTTTTAGCGAATAGGCTATTAAGTGATTTTGGTGATGCTCGTCATCGTGTATATTTATCTAAACAGGTGGAACAAATTCAAGAAGGAAATTGGGTATTTCCTATCTATACAGCAGTCAGGCGTGGTATTGGATTATTGCCAACTTGGTATGAATTTACTCCTTATGAAATAGGGAGTGCGGCATTAGACTTATATACACCAACGTGGGCATATGGGAGAAAATTTAAGGAGGGACAATCAGTAGATTTTGCACCAGAGCAAAGTTTGGGGTATCATTTTGGAACATTTGGTTCTGCTTTTGCCGTAACATTTGAACGTGTATATGGAGAATTGATCGAAGCTTCTTCTGGTGTAAAAAAGACTATTTTGGAATTTATTTTTAACAAAATAATAAAACAAGTTACAGGGGAGATTCGGTTGGCTGAAATTGGGAAAAAGCGAGTAAGGTCATCTTGGGCAGAGGTATTTAATTTCACAAAGGGCATACAAGCAAGCCCATTGAAAGGTCAAAAATTTCTTAAACTTGTTGATGCTGGTATTGAATTTAATTTACCCTATCCACCAATTAGTGGTGAACGGTCTGCAGGAAGAAAAGCGGATATTATTATTTTTTTAGACTATTCAGGTGATATTCAAAGTGCTAGCGAATTGAAAAAATGTGAAGAATATGCAAGAGTAAAAGGGCTTAAATTTCCGTCCATCAATTATAAAGGGATTACTGAAAAAGCAATAAGTATTTTTAAGAATGAAAATAATCCAACAGTACCTGTAGTAATTTATTTGCCACTTGTAAAAGATAATAAATTATGGGAACAATATCGTGATAAGCCTACATTTAAACAATTTCAGGAATATCTTGATACATTTGATCCGGTGAAGTGTGAAGAAGAAGAATTTTGTAGTACATTTAATTTTCAGTATAAACCGTGGGAAGCAGAACAATTGAGCACACAAACTGAGTTTAATCTTAAAGCGAGCATAGGCAAAATAGTTGAAGCTATTAATTGGGTAGTTGATCGTAAAACAGATAGCTAATTTTTTTATTGATACAAAAATATGCTACTTTAGTATAGAATATCCTCTATAATAACAACAAATAAGGTAACTAAAAATGGCTGATCAGTTAATGCAGGGAAATAAATATGTATGGAAGTTACCTCCTTATGATCAACAAGTAGTTGCAAATATTGCAGCTACTTATAATCTTTCATTTCCTGTAGCACAGACGCTCTGTACGCGTGGCTTTGTTACGAAAGAAGCAATTGAAGAATTTTTATTTAGTTCATTTGAACGAGATGTTGCTCATCCATCACAGTTAAAAGATGCCGAAAAAGCCGTTGAGCGTATTTTGCATGCAATTAAAAAAGGTGAACCCTTATTAGTTTTTGGTGATTACGATGTAGACGGTGTTACTTCATCAGCAATGATGATGATGTGTTTGTTGCCTCTGGGCGCAAAAATTAATTTTTTTTTACCCAACCGTGTTCGTGATGGTTATGGACTTTCGTCAAAAATTGTAGAAAGAGCAGCAAAAAATGGTTATAAAGTTATTGTTACTGTTGATAATGGTATTACTGCTTTTGAACCAGCAAGTAAGGCTTTACAATTTGGGATAGATTTAATTATTACAGATCATCACCGACCTCACAATAAATTACCAGATGCTTTTGCTATTATTAATCCAAATCAACAAGATTGTCCTTATCCATTCAAATTGCTTGCTGGAGTCGGTGTAACTTTTAAATTATTGTCACTCTTATATGAAAAAAAAGGACTTCAATTACCACCTAAGGTATTTGAATTATTATTGCTGGGTACTATTGCTGATGTTGTACCACTTAATGGAGAAAATAGATTTTGGGTGCGCTATGGATTAAATTTTATTAATAAAATTGAAAGTGAATCACTTAAAATATTAAAAAAGAATAGCAATTTTGCGAAACCAAGAATGTCTGCTATTGATATTGGTTTTTCAATAACGCCACAAATTAACGCATTAGGGAGATTGCAAGATCCACGGCAAGCAGTGCAATTTTTAATTGGTACTGAAATAGCCCAATTGCAGGAAGTTGGAAGAGTGTTATTTGAATTAAATGAAGCACGCAAAGAAGTAGAACGATCTATTCTTGCTGAAGTTGAGGAGCAAATTAAAAATAAAAAAATTGATCTTGCAACAGAAAATATTATTATGGCAGCAAGTGACAGCTGGCCTTCCGGCGTTATTGGATTAGTTGCTTCACGATTAGTATCAAAATATGGAAAGCCAGTGTTGCTTTTTCATATAACAAATAATGGAATAGCAAAAGGTTCTTGCCGCTCAATCTCTTCATTCAATATGTTTAATGCGTTACAGAGCGTGGAGCATCTTTTAAAACAATTTGGTGGACACTCAGTTGCTGCAGGATTATCACTTTCTGTAGACAATCTTGCAAAACTGAAAGACAACCTTGAAAAACTTATTGAACAGGAATTAACTCCTTTTGATTTGCAACAAAAAATAGAGCTTGATGCGCAGATGAATCTTACTGATGTCAATAAAAAATTATTTACTGATATGGAGAATCTTGCTCCTTTTGGCAATAAAAATGAACAGCCAAGTTTTTACGTAAATGATGTGGTGATTATCCAGAAACCAACTTTACTAAAAGATGCGCATGTTAAATGTAGCATATTTGCAGATGGCGTGATTAAACCGGTTATTTTTTTTAATAGACCAGCTTTATATGATATTTTACTTAATTATGAACAAGAACCATTTTGTTTAGCTGCACAAGTAGTAGAAAATCATTGGAATGGTAATACGACAATTGAACTTATTGGTATTGATGTAGCACAGGAGGAGAAATAAAATGATTATTACGATTGATGGTCCAGCGGTAAGTGGAAAATCGACATTGGGTCGCATGCTTGCAAAAAACTTGGGGTATTATTATCTTTATTCAGGGCTATTATTTAGAGCACTTGCTTACTTATTAATAAATAAAGGAGGTTATAGAGAAGATGATTTACGTAATCCGCATGCAGATGATGTAACAAAATATCTTGATCCAGAAAAATTTATATATCAATATAATGAGCAATTTAAGGAAAGTGTTTTTTTTGATGGAATTGACATTACTCCTCATTTAAAAAACCATTTTATGGATAAAATGGCTTCTATCATAGGTACAAATAAATCAGTGCGAGATTTTCTTGCTAATTTTCAACGACATATTGCACAAAAAAATCCAGACATTGTTGTAGATGGAAGAGATGAAGGATCTATTGTTTTTCCCGCTGCCACAATTAAATTTTTTTTGACAGCACTACTTGAAGTACGGGCAGAACGATGGCGTCATGAACAAAAAAAAATTGGTAATGATGTATCACAGGAACAAGCAATGGTAATGTTACGTGAGCGTGATGAGCGTGATAAAAATCGCGAAACAGATCCATTAATTATTCCAGATGATGCCATGATAGTTGATAATTCTTATGCAAGTCCAGAAGATATATTAAAACAAATGCTTACTTTAATGAACAGAAAACTTAATACCTAAATCCTTTTTTTTGTTTGATAGCTTTATTATTCATTTGCCTTAATGTGTTTTTTCTTGGTTCTTTTTTTCTTGACCGACAAGCAGGTGTTAAAGTTAACAAAGAAGAATAAAAAAAACATATTAATAAAATTTTTTTCATCTATTCTCCTTTTTAGAAAAATTGAGAAATAATTTAATTGTTTATATGGGAAATAATAAAAAAAATATTGACTAATATGCAAGAATTTTATTTTCCAATGCTCGCAATTGCTTTCTTTTTAATTGATTTTTTTGGTTTAGTTTTTTTAAAAGGGTTTTTAATTAATGCTGCATTAAGTACTTCATCCATGTTACTTACAAAGATAAGTTTTAACCCATCAAGATTAATTTCTTTTTTTATTTCTTGAATGTCATCAAAATTTTCTTGCGGTAAGATAACTGTCATTAAATTATGTTGTTTTGCAGCTAATAATTTTTCTTTCAGACCACCAATAGAAAGTATACGCCCTTGTAGAGTGATTTCACCTGTCATTGCAAGTTCTGGTTTAGTTGGATTTTTAGTTAATGAAGAAACAAGAGCAGTTGCAATAGTAATACCAGCAGAAGGACCATCTTTTGGTGTTGCGCCTTCTGGTATATGTAGATGTAAGTCTTTTGTTGAGTGAAAAGAATTTTTAAGACCTAACTCTGCTGCGCGAGATCGAATATAGCTTAGGGCAGCTTGAGCTGATTCCTGCATTATTTCTCCAAGTTGACCGGTAAGAGTAAGCCCACCTTTTCCTGATAGTGCAGCTGTTTCGATTTCTAAAACATCACCCCCCACTTCAGTCCATGCTAACCCCGTTGCTAATCCTATCCGTTCTTTTTTCTTATTAAGGCTTGTTTTTTTAAAAGATGGATGACCAAGCCATTCTTGTAGTAACTCTTTGGTGATATTTACGCTTTTTTTATTTTTGTCTTGCAGTAATTCCTGAATAGTTTTTCGCATAAGTTTAGTAGTAAGGCGTTCAAGTTGTCGAACACCAGCTTCTCGCGTATAGTCATCAATAAGTGTTCGCAATAAGATATCATTTATTTTAAATTGTCTTCTTGTGAGACTATATTCTTTAAGATTTTTAGGAATAAGAAATTTTTTGCTTATTGCAAATTTTTCTTCTTCTGTATAACCAGATAATGAAATAATTTCTAATCGATCAAAAAGTGGATACGGAATATGAT